>NZ_JAYFSK010000054.1:0-16300 GCF_041464035.1 Acinetobacter sp. AL9
AGGACTTGGAATAAGAGAATGGCAGTGTGTGGAGTGCGGTACGCTCCATGATCGGGATGTAAATTCCGCACTGAATATTCTTGCGCTCGGGCATGAGCGTCTAGCAGTAGGAATCTCCGTCCTTTAGATCGGGGAGGATGTCAAGCCGCTTTACTGATTAATCTGAAATCACTCGGATGCAGCGACTTGGTTTTTAGCCAATATTTCCAAGTATAGGTTGGCCAAAGTGCAAAGTTTTTTCCACCATCTTGTTGATACCAACTTACACAGCCAGATTGCCAAACCGTGTTATTTAGCATGTCTTGCACATCGTGGTTAAATTGATCTTGTACTTGATCTTTTACTACAATTGCATTGCTCTGTGATTGTGCCACCAAATCCATCATTTGCAGAATGTAATCGACTTGTGATTCGATCATAAAAATAACCGAGTTATGCGCCAAAACTGTATTTGGCCCAAGCAACTGAAACAGGTTCGGAAAACCTTTGTGGCTAATGCCGTAATAGCTTTCTGCGCCATCTTTCCATGCCTGTTTTAATTCAACGCCATGTTCACCAATGCAGCTAAATGGCTGTAGATAGATACGCGGATCGGTAATAAAGCCTGTGCCATAAATCAGACAATCAATTTTTCGCATTTTACCATCTTTGGTGATGATGCTGTCTGCAGTCAATTCCTGTATTGCATCAGTCACTAATTCGACGTTGTCACGGTTAAAAGTTGGGAAGTATTTATTGGACACTAAAATACGTTTACATCCCATAATGTAGTCAGGCGTGAGTTTTTGTGCCAATTGTTTGTCTTTGACCTGAAAACGAATAAAGGCTTCTGCCAGTTTTTGGGTATATTTCATCACGCTAGGTTGCATGATTGGAATTGCACGTGATTCATTCGACCAATACAAACGCGCACGATGCAACTTTCTAAACCAGTCTGCTTGTTTAAACAGTTTTTTCTCAATATTCAGATATTTGCGTTCATCTCGTGGAATGACCCATGCAGCTGTACGTTGCATGACATATAACTGTTTAACTTGAGGTGCAATTTCAGGAATGTATTGAATCGCGCTGCCGCCTGTGCCAATAGATGCCACAACTTTGCTATTTAAGTTGTATTGATGATCCCATTGAGACGAGTGAAAAACCTTGCCCTGAAACTTTTCAATGCCTTTAATGTGCGGGATTTGTGGCACATGCAGTGGGCCAGAAGCAAAGACTAAATATTGGCAACTCAATTGTCTGCCATCTTTTAACGCAACATGCCATACACAGTCTTTTTCATGGTATTCGGTATGCACCACTTCGCTGTTAAATTGGCAATATTCGCGCAGATTAAACTGTTGCACCACATCTTGAATATACTGAAAAATTTCTGGTGCTTCGGCATAGCGTTTTGACCAGTCAGTTTTGGGTGCAAATGACAATGAATACAGATGCGACTGCACATCACAAGCCGCGCCAGGGTATTGATTTTCACGCCAAGTACCACCCACTTCATTAGACTTTTCTAAAATCACAAAGTTATGAATGTTGCGTTGTAGCAAACGAATCGCCATGGCTAATCCACCAAAGCCTGCGCCAATAATTGCGACTTGATAATGAGCTGCTGCATCCTGCATGAAGACATCCTTATATTTATTTTGTTTGACTTGAGTTTGTTTGAGTCAGGATAGAATAAGCCAGCATGTGGTAACATGATCGTGCTGACATAAAAATTGATATTTTCGGCAATTTCTATCTGTGGATGAATCGGGTAAAAAGGATATTCCGTTTCGCACTGTTCATTTTATGAAAAGATCCATACTTGGCTTAATGTATTTAATACAAGGCATGCGTAAAGCAGGCGTTGATGTCGATGCAAAATTGCAAAGTATCGGCTTGCGTGCAGATGCGCTGGATACCAGTTCAATTATTCATCCGAGTTTGGAATGGGATATTCTCAAAGTCATTGGTGAAGATGTAGAGCCTGAAATGGGGCTGTTTATTGGACAGCATTATGCTTTGGCAGGTTATGGTCCTTTACTGATGTTATTGGTGACCAGTCCAGATATTGCCACTGCATTAGAAAAAGGGATTCAATATCAGGGATTGACGCATTTAAGCGGGAAACTGAGTTTGCAACATAGCACGCGACATATTGCCTTGTGTTATCAACCCAATGATTTACATAGTAGTTTAGGTGTATTGCGTGCGCAGTGTGAAATTTCAGGCACGTTCAAATTTATTCAAGACCTATATAAAATGATGGGGATGAGTGCGCCACGTATTCGCATAGAATTGCCATTTGCACAGCCGCAGCAAAGTGAAGTTTTGCAAACTTTTTATGATTATTACGGTCAAGATATTGTTTTTAATCAACCCCAAGCAGCGTTTTGGTTTGATGATGCAGTTCTCACAGCGCGTATTCCATCTGCCGATGCAGTCACTTTTAGTAGTTATGAAGCCAAATGCGTGATTGAGTTAGAGCGACTTAAACTCGAAGATGATGCGCCTTCGGTGGTACAGCGCGTAAAAGATTATTTGGAATTACAACAAGGCAGTATGCCGAGCATGGCAGAAACAGCACATGCTTTGCAAATTCCTGAACGGACATTGCGCCATCAACTGCAACAATTGAACACTAGTTACAAACAAATTCGTGAAGATCTTATCAAAGATAAAGCATTGCGATTAATTGAATATCAGGAATATTCAATTGAAATGATTGCAGAGTTACTTGGTTATTCAGAGCCTGCGGCATTTAACCATGCCTTTAAACGGTGGTTTGGACAAAGTCCACGCCAATATACAAAATAGCCTAAGTATTTTGCAAACTATGCCAAAGTGCTATATCTCGTGATTCGATCTTCGTTATAATCTATTTGCCCAAATAAGTACTGATGAATATGTCTGATTTTAATTCGCCACAAACCACAGCCTTTACTCCATTATCGCCTGCGGAGCGTTATGCACAAGCGTTAGCCTCTGGACAATTTATGCCAGATGATGCGCAGGCGCAGGCTGTACACGAACTTGAGCGTGTGTGGCAGGAATTAATTCAACGCTATAAAGCATCAAAAAAAGCGTTCCGCCGTTTCCGCCGCCAAACAGCACCACAGGGTGTTTATATGTGGGGTGGTGTAGGTCGTGGTAAAACATGGCTCATGGATCAGTTTTACGACTCGATTCCATTTAGACGTAAAACACGTATGCACTTTCACCACTTTATGCAGCATGTGCATCGTGAACTGAACAAACTTTCAGGGCAGCGTAACCCGCTCGATTCTGTTGCAGACCAAATTTATAAAGATGCAGTGGTGATTTGTTTCGATGAATTTTTCGTATCTAACGTGACTGATGCGATGATTCTGAGTGACTTGTTCCAAAAATTATTCCATCGTGGCATTACTTTGGTGGCAACATCTAACATCGCCCCAGACGGTTTATATAAAAATGGTATCCATCGAGATCGTTTTATTCCAACCATTGAAATGGTTAAAAAACATTGCCAAGTGCTAAATGTCGATGCTGGTGTAGATTATCGCTTACGTGTTTTGAAACAGGCGCAATTATTTAAATCGCCTTTAACGCATGATAATCAAAACTGGATGGCACAGCGTTTCAGTGCTTTGAGTAATACACAACATTATTCTTCTGAGCCAATTATTATCAACCAACGTATTGTTGAAACAATTGCGCATACTGAAGATGTGTTGTGGTGTGAATTTTCAGAACTGTGCTTTAAACCGCGTAGTCCTGCAGACTTTATTGAAATTGCCAACATCTACAACACGGTTTTGGTGAGCAATGTACCGCATTTAACAGACTTCTTGTCTGAAGGAACACGTCGTTTTATTTATTTGGTCGATGAATTTTATGATCGTGGTGTCAAGTTATTACTGACTTCTGAAGATTCGATTATTGAAATTTATCAGGGCGAAAAACTGGCATTTGAAATTGAACGCACACGTTCACGTTTATTGGAAATGCAGTCTGATGATTACTTAAATGAAGAACATCGACAGATACAGGCCACCGAAGCCAAACATCAAATCAGTTGATCTTTTAAGCGCCTAGAACTAGGCGCTTTTTTATGATAGAAAAGATGTGACTGTTGGTTTTATCGACATTTTGTCATAAACATGGCTTAATCTTGAAGGGTTGCAATAAGACTGACGCCGATTTTTACAACAAAATCTGAACTTAAGTCTAATTTCGACATTTCAAAAACTTTATACACTGTAAAAGTGTATTTAGATGAGTAATAGTGTCGTGTTTCTGATCAGGCTTTATGATGATTGTTGTCATTCATCTTGTAATAAATGATCGTTATTTTGAAATGTGATAATACTATTCAGCTAAATATAAATCAGTATACTAGAATCTCTTGTATAAAAAGTAGCAATATCAGGAAAGACAATGACTGCACGTATTCAAAAAGGCAAGTTAGCGATTGCTAAAGAACTTTACGATTTCATCGAAAATGAAGCATTACCAGGTTCTGGTTTGGACAGTGATACATACTGGAAAAACTTTGAGCAAGTCGTTGTCGATCTTAGCCCTAAGAACAAAACATTACTCGCAAAGCGTGATGAGCTTCAGGCTAAAATTGATGAATGGCACCGCAATAATACATTTGAATTAGAAGCTTACAAAGCTTTCTTGACTGAAATTGGCTACTTATTACCAGAAGTAGAAGATTTTCAAATTACCACCGAAAATGTTGATGAAGAAATCGCATTATTGGCTGGTCCACAGCTCGTAGTACCTGTACGTAACGCACGTTATTGCTTGAACGCAGCAAACGCACGTTGGGGTTCGTTATATGACGCACTTTACGGTTTTGACGTTATTTCTGAAGAAAATGGCGCAGAAAAAGGTAAAGGCTACAACCCAGTTCGTGGTGAAAAAGTAATTGCATTCGCGAAAAACTTCTTAAATGAAACTTTCCCATTGGCGCAAGGTTCACATGCCGACGCGACTCAATATGCTGTAGAAGCAAACAAACTTGTTGTTCGCCTAAAAGATGGTTCTACAACAACTGTTGCGGATAGCTCTAAATTCGTTGGTTACAATGGCGAAGCTTCTGCACCAACTGAAATCGTACTGAAAAATAACGGCCTGCACGCAATCATCCAGATTGATGCAAACAGCCCAATTGGACAGACAGATGCAGCTGGCGTGAAAGATGTTGTGCTTGAAGCGGCTGTAACGACGATTCAAGACTTGGAAGACTCTGTTGCAGCAGTTGATGCTGAAGAAAAAGTTGAAGGCTACCGTAACTGGTTAGGCTTGATGAAAGGTACGCTTGAAGAGTCTATCGAGAAAAATGGCAAGACCATTACCCGTAAACTAAATGCTGACCGCACCTTCAAAAATGTTGAAGGCGGTGAGACCAAGGTTCATGGCCGTTCATTGATGCTGCTTCGTAACGTGGGTCACTTGATGACAAACCCGGCGATCCTTGTAGATGGCGAAGAAATTTATGAAGGCATCATGGATGCATTGGTCACTCCATTGCTTTCTGTGGCTGATATCCGTGGTGAGAACACGATCAAGAACTCACGTACCGGTTCTATGTATATCGTTAAGCCAAAAATGCACGGTCCAGAAGAAGTAGCATTTGCGGTTGAGCTGTTTGAACGTGCTGAACAAGCGCTTGGCTTACCTGCTAAAACCCTGAAAATCGGTATCATGGATGAAGAGCGTCGTACCTCTGTTAACCTGAAAAACTGTATTGCTCAGGCGAAAGACCGTACCATCTTTATTAACACCGGTTTCATGGATCGTACAGGTGATGAAATCCATACCTTCATGGAAGCAGGTCCATTTGTTCGTAAAGGCGAAATCAAAGGCCAAAAATGGTTCCCAGCTTACGAAAACCGTAACGTCATGGTAGGTCTACAAACAGGTCTACGTGGTAAAGCACAGATTGGTAAAGGCATGTGGCCAAAACCAGACATGCTGTTAGACATGTACAAAACCAAGACTGAACATCCTGAAGCAGGCGCAAGCTGTGCATGGGTTCCGTCTCCAACAGGTGCAGTGATTCACGCGATTCACTACCATCAAATTAATGTAGCAAACCGTCAGCAAGAATTGCTTGCAACTGAAGCATTGCCTTTAGATGATTTGTTAACTCCACCTCTTGCAACTGATACCAACTGGTCTGAAGAAGAGAAACTAAAAGAACTGGAAAATAACTGCCAAGGTATCTTGGGTTATGTCGTTCGTTGGGTTGATCTGGGTGTAGGTTGTTCTAAAGTTCCAGACATCAATGATGTGGGCCTGATGGAAGACCGTGCAACTTTACGTATTTCTTCTCAGCACGTTGCCAACTGGTTACGTCACGGAATTGTAACGCGTGAACAGGTTGAAGAAGTAATGCAGCGCATGGCGAAAATTGTAGATCAACAAAATGCTGATGATCCACTATACACGCCTATGTCTAACGACTTTGCTAATAACATTGCATTCCAAGCTGCATCTGACTTGATCTTCAAAGGTGGCGAGCAACCTTCTGGTTACACAGAGCCACTTTTACACGCAGCGCGTTTAAAGTTAAAAGGTTATACAGGTGATTAATCCTTTAGGATTTGATTTACTGATTGTGTAATACAAACAAATGAGCCTCTTCGGAGGCTTTTTTGTTGCCTGTATTTTGCTTATGGTTTTTTGAAAATTTTGCAGCTGAATAGTTACAGGATGTACTTGCTGCTAGAAAAACATCAAGCTGCGGAGTAGAGTGAAAGTCATATATAAAAAGTAGCGCAAGGACAAATACATGCCAGCATATCAAGATTTGAATCAACAATTTATTGGCGGCAAGTGGTCGGTTGGGACATCTACTAAAACCATTCCAAACTTGAATCCATATCATCAAACTACAATTTTTGAGATGCAGGGCGCCAGCGTGGTAGATGTTGATAGTGCCTATAGTACAGCGCAAAAAGCTTTTGATGAACAATTGATTCAATCCACAAGTCTGCGTCAATACATCATTAAGAACTTAGAGCAAGTCATTCAGCAACGACGCGAAGAAATTATCCAGTGGCTGATTGATGAGTCGGGCAGTACCCGTTTAAAAGCCAATATCGAAGTCGATGCTGCTTTAGGGATTATTCAAGAAGCTGCACAATTTCCCGAGCAAATGACCACGACGCAACTGGAAAGCAAAGATCCGAAAGTCCGTAGTGTTGTTTTGCGTAAACCTTTGGGTGTTATTGCTGTGATCAGTCCGTGGAATTTCCCTTTCCATTTGTCTATGCGTTCAGTGGTTACAGCGATTGCTTGTGGTAATAGTGTAGTGCTCAAACCTGCCAGTGATACGCCAGTCACAGGTGGAACTATACTCGGTAAACTGTTCGAAGAAGCAGACTTGCCTGCAGGCGTACTCAATGTGGTGGCGGGTGCGAGTCGTGAAATTGGTGATTACTTTGTTGAGCATGTAACTCCTAAAATGATTTCATTTACAGGCTCTACAGAAGTTGGACAGCATGTAGGGCAACTGGCCGTTGCGGGTGAGCATTTAAAACGTGTCGCCTTAGAACTCGGTGGCAATGCACCTTTAGTCATTTTGGATGATGCAGATATAGATTTGGCCGTAGAACTAACTGTGATGGGGCGCTTTTTGCATCAAGGTCAAATTTGCATGAGTACCAATCGGGTCATTGTCGATCAGTCTATTTATGCAGCCTATCTTGAAAAATTGTTAGCAAGTGTGTCGCAATTAGTAGTAGGTGATCCGAATAAAAATGACACCTTGATTGGGCCAATTATTAATGCAGAACAGGTGAAAAAGCATCAGCATATTATTCAAAAAGCACAGGCGCAGGGTGCAGAATTGGTTTATGCGGGCGGGGTTACGGGGAACTTAGTTGCACCACATGTTTTTGTGAATGTCGCTGCCGATTCAGAAATTGTACAAAATGAAAGTTTTGGACCTATTTTACCGATTCTCAAAGCAGCAGATACCGCACATGCCTTACAGTTAGCGAACGATACACGCTATGGTTTATCTGCTGCTGTATGCACTACAAATGTAGAACGCGGTGCAGAATTTGCAGCACAGTTTGATGTTGGAATGACACATATTAATGGTATTACCGTTGCCGATCATGCCAATGCACCGTTTGGTGGTGAGAAAAACTCAGGCTTAGGTCGTTTTAATGGGCGCTGGATATTTGAAGAATTTACCCGCACGCATTGGCTGACATTGCCAGCTTAACGGTAATTATTTGTCTGCGTTTTGTTTGAGTAAGAAGGAATGCGTGGGTGCGCACTTACTGTTCATGATCAAAACGCATAATATAGTGCGTGTGTCTAATCATCCAATTTGTATATGTGTGCCAATTTTAAACCAATAAGCATAGCGCAATTATCTGCATTAGGTCTGCCTGAAATTCCGTTTGAATATGCTGAAGAAGCGTATCCAAATTCGAGTGTGCCACTATTGTTTAAGTCTGAACAAGGTTTAGAGTGGCGCTCGGTGAATTTTGGCTTGATTCCCAAATGGGCGGAAGACAGAAGTATTGCGCAAAAAACCTATAATTGCCGTAACGAAACTTTATTAGAAAAACCAAGTTTTAGTGAAGCTGCTTATAAGTGTAAATTTGGCGCGATTGTTGTGTCAGAATTTTATGAATCCAAATATATAGACAGTAAACCGCAGCGTTGGGGTGTACGTCGTAAAGATGGACAGGCCTTTTTTATTGCAGCACTGTATGAAATTTGCCGTTTAAAGGATGGGCAAGGCACGGAAGAAATTGTCCGTTCTGCGAGTATGATTACCATGGACGTAATTGATCACGCGATGATGAAGGAATTTCATGAGCCTGGGCCAGTCAAACGTTCTGTTATTGTTATTCCACATGCACGTTTAGATGAATGGCTAAGTTTGAAAACACCGAACATACACAGCTTTGTGCAGGGCTTTCCTTTAGACGAGTTTGAGTGTTCACATGTACCAAAAGCAAAGATCGAAAAAGTAAGCCCCCAGCTCAATTTTTTCGATCCTTAAGTACATCTTGTGCTTATATAGGATAAGAACAGATGTGGAACAATAACGTGATGTTTAGCGTGCTAAATTATTAAAAATATGACGTAAACTTTCCATCATTTTTTCAATTTGTAGTGGAGTTAAACCATCAAATGACTGCTCTAAAACAACGCTAGTCAGATCATTAATTTTGTTGGTCATCTCATTACCTTTTTCAGTAAGCACGACACGAGTGATACGCGCATCATCATCACAAGAATAAGTTTCAACCAAACCTTCATCTTTTAAACGATAAACAATTTTAGTTGTAGTTGACATTTTTGACACCACCATGTCTGACAAATCAGACACACTCGCATGTGCTTTTGACCTTAATGCCAATAAAATACGACGGCGAGAATTATCTAAACCATACTTTTTAAGTGCCTGATCGACATTCTGTACATATTGAGCATGTACTTGTGTGACCCAATAATACGGAAATTGTTCAATATCATATTGGTCGGCGGATGGTAGAAATTTTGAATATTTCTTGGACATTGCATATTCCCTGCATTGTTTTAATTGTATTTTTGATATTTCACATTTTATGTGAAAACTCATGTGCTTAGCAAGATGCTTTCAGTGGCTAAAATTTGGTTGAAATCTGACGAAATATGATGAATCTCGATTTAGAAGCTGGCTTTGAAATGGCTATTTTTCCAAGCGCGTAGGCATTTGTTTAAGTTCAATCCATATTCATGTGTCATATCAATTAATCCTATAGAATTGTTTTAGTTTGGATTAGTTTGGATTAGTAGTGAGTTATCTGGTTTTATAAGTTGAATTATCAATTTAACCATCAACTTAGGCTGCATTTTAGTTAAAAAAATACATTTGTACACTTGGCTTTTAGGTAAAAGTGCGGGTTATTGCGTTGAATTTTGCAAAAAAATTATAAGCTTTGGTCTAATCTTTTAACAATAGTTGTTTTTTATCAATATTTTAAGTTTAGATTAAAGTGTGGGTTGGCTTACAGTTGTAATCTATGACTAATGCGTCTAAAAATACATTACAATTCATTTGACATTTTTAATCCATTCTCACGGCTTTTGTTTGGCTGTCATCGCTCTAAAAAAATTAAGAATGTGAAAAATAAAGTAAAAACCATCTTATAGATCGTACTGTTTAGTTTTATTCAAAAAAATTAAAAATTTAATTACAAATGTTCAAGATTGTGCATAATTAAGCTATCTATTGCTAAAAAGGTTACTTTTATGGATCCGTCGCCGTGCGCAGGTCTACTTTATATTTCGATTTCTACTAACTATCTCGGAGCTATGAACTAATGGAGTTTTTATTAGATCCGGGAATATGGGTTGGTTTAATTACACTTATTATTCTAGAAATCGTATTAGGTATTGATAACCTAGTCTTTATTGCAATTCTTGCAGAAAAATTACCCCCAGAACAGCGTGATAAAGCCCGTGTGATTGGCTTATCTTTAGCGTTGTTTATGCGTTTAGGATTGTTATTTGCAATCTCTTGGTTGGTTACTTTAACCGAACCGTTAATTACCTTATTTGAAAAAACCTTTTCAGGGCGTGACCTCATTCTCTTGGGTGGCGGTTTGTTCCTCGTCTATAAGGCGGTAGGAGAGTTGCATGAGAAGATGGAAGGCAAACCCGAAGTCAAAGTCACGACCAATGTGGTTTATGCAAGTTTTGCCGCAGTTGTAGCACAAATTGTTGTTCTAGATGCAGTTTTCTCTTTAGACTCAGTCATTACCGCAATTGGCATGGTCGACAACATCTATGTGATGATGGTTGCCATGGTGGTTGCAATGTTGGTGATGTTACTTGCATCTAAGCCATTAACTGCTTTTGTGAACCGTCATCCAACAGTGGTGATTTTGTGTTTAAGCTTCTTACTATTAATTGGTATCAGCTTGATTGCAGAAGGTTTTGGCTTCCATATCCCTAAAGGTTATATCTATTCGGGTATTGGTGTTGCGATTGCTATTGAAGCGTTTAACCAATTTGGTCAGCGCAATGTTGCAAAACATGAAGCAAAAATTCCGTTACGTCACCGTACTGCAGATTCAATTTTAAAATTGATGGGGGGGCGAGTTGAAACCAGTAGCCCTGATTTGCATAACGAAGCGCAAGAAGCGTTTGCAGATGAAGAACGCTACATGATTGGTGGTGTCTTGACCTTGGCAGAGCGTTCAGTCGCATCAATTATGACGCCACGTAGCCAAATTTCATGGGTCGATATTGAAGATTCACCTGAACAAATCCGCGAACAGATTCTATCTGTACCACACAGCTTATTCCCAGTGTGTCGTGGTAGTTTAGATAAAGTCATTAGTATTGTACGTGCCAAAGAGTTGTTGGATGTATTGGACGAAGAAGAAGAGCTTAAAGCTTTAATTAAACGTCAGCGTCCAATTTACATTTTTGAAAAAATGAAAGTGATTGATGCGATCAATACGTTACGTACCTCTAAAGGTTCTTTGGTTTTAGTCAGCGATGAGTTTGGTAATGTTCAAGGTTTGATTTCACCGCTTGATGTGTTTGAAGCGATTGCAGGTGAATTCCCTGATGCAGACGAACAGTTAGATTTGGTTAAAACCAATGAAAACGAATGGAAAGCAACAGGTATGCTGGATTTATACCAGCTTGAACTTGAACTGGGTATGATGGATCTGATTGAAGAAGATGCAGGCTACATTAGCGTTGCAGGTTTGATTTTAGATAAAACCCAAGGTGAAGTTCAGGTCGGCACGCAGTTGGATTATCAAGGTGTGCACTTTGAAGTGACAGAACTTGATGGTAACCGTATTAAAACTGTGATGATTCGCTTACTCTAATTACTAAGCTTTGAATTAAATCACTCAAAAAGCTCTACCGAAATGGTGGAGCTTTTTTATGGTGTAATAAAAAGATTGTGATGTTTCATCCTGAAAATGTGTATCAGCGATAAGTCTGGATTTTAAAAGCTGAACATGAAATGTGGCATGGAATAGAAAAAAAGAAACAACCAAACAGGATTACAAATTTGGTTGCTTAAACAGGGAAAAGAAAAAGCGAGAAACTAAAACAAATGTTTAATTTGTATGTGACTTCGCCACTAAAAATTAAACTGCCAATTGATTTTCAATCACATTCCATAAATTTCGATGTGACTTTTTAAACATCGCCATATGCCCAATGGCTTTATGCTGATAACGCTTTGGTTTAAGTTCAATCATATTAGTCGATGCATGGGGATAGAGACGGAGTAAATCTTTCACATTGGCTTCGGTGGCAATCTCATCATCCGAACTCCAAATAGCAGTAATCGGGCAACGAATTTTATCGTGATAATGCTGTGAAACTGTTTTGCCTATAGCATTGATGACATAGCCGGGTTTGCTGCAAAATTGTGCCCATTGTTGGGCCACATTTTTAGGTAGGTTTTCGCCCATGCCAATTGCATTGGTTGGGCCATAACCATGTGTGATTCTGGCAAGTGGAAAAATAACTTTAAACATCACAGGGGCAAGTAGGCGAGTACGACCTTTTAAACCTTTTGTGTGGCCTGTAGAGCCTGAAACAGCTACGACTTTTGCCACTTTATGATATTCAGGATTAATCCCCAGTAATTGTCCGCCTGCGCTGTGTCCCAATAAAACCACTTGTTCAGCTTGCGTTTTTTGCAGCAAAGTATTTACTGCTGCAGGAATATCTAACTGCCCCCAATCAACAATACTGGCTTCACATTGTTTCAATGGTTCGTGTAACGAATCACCAATACCACGAAAATCAAAACACAGCACAGCATAGCCTTGTTCATTTAGCCATGTGGCAAAAGCGTGATAAAAATTCTTGGTAATGCCTGTCGCGGGACAAATCAAGACGGGTAGACGCTGTGCTTGTGTATATTGATTTGGATAATAACGGGCAGCGAGGGCATAACCATCTGCACATATAATATTTAAGCTTTCAAATGTGCTCATAATGTTTTAAGGATGATGAGAATAAAGTTACTTTACACGAGTTCCAAAAAGAAACTTGTATTTATTCTGACTCTAAAGTCAAGCTTAGTAGTCTGCGAGTGTAGTTAAATAGCCACACGAAAAATAAAAGAGTGTTAAACATGGAAAGTTTATCTTTGGCAGTGCGCCTTGCGATTATTTTCAGTGGAATATTTTTGTGGGTGGGGATGCTTACAGGCGTGTGGAAATATTGGCAAATTCGTGCTTCTGCCCAAGCGCGTGCTCATTATTATGTGGATATCGCACATCGCAGTAGTTTGTTATATGCACCTGCAAGTTTAATTTTAGCGGTCTTGGCTTATTTTTGTATTTGGGATGCCACTGTAATTTTAATTTGTGTGATTCTAAATTTAGTATTTTTTAGCTTTTCTATTCTGAGTTATATCTTGCATGGATTGCTTAAAGATAACACTAATCAATTTAAACAACCGCATCAAATTGCAGCATGGACATTGCCAAGTTGGTGCATGAGTTTGGCGATGCTGTTATTGATTGTGGCTGAATTGGGTGGGACTAGTGTGTTATTGCTTGGCGCAATCTATGGATTGTTGTAATTCTAATTGCTCAGTTTAATTTTTTCTTGGTAGCCCGTAGAAGATTTTGAGATTTTTGCTGTAGATCAGGAATGATGATTAGAATCTACTTTTTGAGTTTGGCGGCAGAGGAGTGATCCATCTGCCGCAAAGTGAAAGCGAAAAAGCTAAAATGAGTGGGTGCTAGGGTAAGATTAATGAACTTCTACGTTTTTATGTTCACGAAACTTTTGGTCAATGGATGTCCAAATCGCAAAGGCTATACATACCAATAAGGCATATAAAAAATAGGTTGGTTTCAAGTTGCCTTGAATTGAGCCTTGGAGCAATAGGGTCAGCATCAGTGCAAAAGTGGTGCTTAAAAAAGTAACTAGATTTTGGTTAGCCTTCAGAGCGTTAATGAAGACTTGCGTATTGAAATGTGAAAACATCTCCATCCCTCCTTGTTATAAATCACTAAAATCAGAGCATTTTAGTCAGATTGGTTTTATTGTTCTACCTTGTTTAGCAAACTATTTCAAGCCCTTATAGTCATATTTTGATAAAAAACATCATTTTCATATGAAATACTACTATTTGTTATCATTTATTTACAAAATAATAAAAAGTAGTGTGTTTTTTAAGCCATTTAAATACGATTTCAATCGTACTTGCATATTTTATGCCAGCTAATTTTGAGGGCGACTATACGACTTTAGCGTTAATTTGAGCTCTGCTTAAAATGGGTGAATGATTTATTTTGTTTTAGTTTTTTATTGAAAATATTTTAATTTCATTTGTTTATTTATACCAAATAATTATTTGGGTTGCTATTATCATGACTGATAAATTGCCTTAAAAAGAGGCAGTTTTAGCACAAGAAACAATAAGTGCGGGTTTGGGTAAAACCTGACAATTATTGTCTAACTTAAATTCGTATTTGGATAAAACACGACTTTAATACAATACAGCTCGAAAATAGAGCATGACTTGAAAAAATAGCCGAGCTCGAAGTCCGTACTGGCTATTTTTTCATTCGATCATGAATTGTAGCGAATACAAAAATCAGTAATGCAGGAATCAACCAAGCGAGGTTTTGTTCACTCAGGGGAAAATTGGTCAGTGTGGTTGGCAAGAATCTAGCTAAGTCTGCGGCCTTCATTGCATCAATGATGCCAAAGAGCAATGCAACTGCGGCAGTAGGTGCAATCACGCGGGTTGGAATACGGAATAATCCCCAGAAAAAGCTGAGTAGAATGACCACAATTGCAGGTGGATAAATCGCGCTTAAAATAGGCACTGAAACTGCAATGAGTTTGGTGAGTCCAAGATTGGAAATAACAAAGGCAAAGCCCACTAAAATAAATACCCAACGGCGATAATGAATTTTAGTAATTTGCTCAAAATATCCAGCACATGCGCATGTCAGTCCAATTGCCGTAACCATGCAGGCAATAAAAATCATTGCAGCTAAAAATACCGAGCCAAATCCGCCAAAAGCATGTTGCACATAGGCATGTAAAATGACTGCACCATTACTGGCATTGGCGGCAACATCGTGACTGCCCATCCCCAGTTTAAATAGGCTTAGATAAACTAAAGTTAAACCGATCCCTGAAATTAAACTTGCCCATACCGCATAGCGGGTGATGAGTTTTTTATCAGTTACGCCACGTGAACGAATCGCATTAATAATCACAATCCCGAATACCAATGCACCTAAGGTATCCATAGTGAGATAACCGTTAATAAAGCCTTCAGATACAGGACTGTTCACATAATTGTGAATGGCAGGTGAAATTGTACCTGTCGGAATAATAAATGCAGTGATGCCTAAAATTAGTAATGACAGAATTTTAAGCGGGGAAAGTACATAGCCCACTGTATCTAAAATTTTGTGTGGATACAGTGAAACTAACATCACCAAGGCAAAATAGATGGCGCTATAAATGAATAAGGTGCTCGCGGAATCGCCAAAATAGGCAGAGAAACCAATTTCATAAGATACGGTAGCGGTACGTGGTGTGGCGAAAAGCGGGCCAACCGCTAAATAACAGACGACTGTTAAAATTAAGCTCGCGATTTTGCCTAAAGGCGAACTTAAAATTTGTATAGAACCTTCGACACGTGACAACGCCATAATGGTAATCACGGGTAAGCCAACTGCGGTAATGAGAAAACCGAGCGCAGCAAGCCAGACGTGTTCGCCCGCTTGCTGTGCCACGATAGGTGGGAAAATAATATTACCTGCACCAATAAACAGCGCAAAGGTCATAAAACCCAAGGCAATAATATCCCGTGTGCGTAAATTCGTCATGGGAGAGAAATAAGATGTAAACAAAAGAAAGCGATTTTAGTAGATCGAGCTATGATTTTCTAATTTATTTTATAGGTCATATGAATATTTTTTATGATATGTGTTTGTAGGCTATTTTAATCTTCACTATAAAAATTAAATAACTTACTGTTTATCTGATGTATTTTTGAAAAATGCTGATCCCACATAGTATAGATGGCTTATCTAGTATAAGTTTTGGTTGCTATTTTAAATGCGCAGTTCTTAAACAAAACTGTTGGTCGCATGACGATGGATACTTGTTTGGCAGCTTGAGCTGATTTTACAAGCCGAAAGGGTTAATAACTGCTAGTTGAAATCTACCTATTTATATATTATTATATACAAATGAGTAGATATGTTAGTATTGGCGTTGCAGCTAAAACACTGGGTGTTTCCATCCAAACCCTAAGAAGATGGGATGAGGAAGGCACTTTAGTCGCAGATAGAACCCCAAA
>NZ_JAYFSK010000055.1:0-16284 GCF_041464035.1 Acinetobacter sp. AL9
ACTTGAGAGGGAATTATACAAAACCTGTTTTATGGTCAAGATCATATTTTGCAGGGTCTTGTGGTGGTGCGCCTTTGGAAATAATCAAACAATATATTCAGAATCAACAAGGTTGAAATTTGTGAAATTCACCTCCACCCTGACTGACGGGTGGAGTCCTCTTTCACTTGGAGATAGATTGACCTTGTTGATGAAGTATTTGGATTGTCACTGCTTGCTCCAAAGTTAACATGTTGAGCAGTCCAAAAAGACCACTATATTAACCAAGGGGGTCAATTTTCAAATGCTGTTGGGGGGTCATTTTTACATTGCCGCTAACAGTAAATTCCATGAACTACATGTGACCGGGAAAAGTCAGGTCGCTGAACAGGCATTAGTGCTGATTCAGAAACTGTATGCGATAGAAGCAGAACTCAGGAAAAAGACCGATGGTACAGCGGAAGACCGCCGCGAATACCGACAACAGCATAGTCAACCAGTGATGCAACAACTATATGAATGGCTCAACCAACATCATCTGACGGTGCCATCGAGTTCTCCCACCGCCAAGGCCATCAATTACACTCTGAAGCGTTGGCCAGCTTTAAGCCGCTATTTGGATGATGGCAATCTACCGATTTGCAATAATTGGGTAGAGAATCAAATGCGACCTTGGGCCTTAGGGCGCAAGAACTGGCTGTTTGCTGGCTCGCTGCGCAGCGGCCAGCGAGCGGCGAATATCATGACTTTAATCCAGTCAGCAAAGCTGAATGGCTTGGATCCGTATGCCTATTTAAGTGATGTGCTGAAAAGGCTGCCGACGCATAAAGCGACCCAAATAGAAGAATTACGCCACATCGCTGGAAATCCAACTCAAATTAAAAAATAGGCATGGGGTTCAGCGGACGCTTACAGCGCAAGGAGTGAAAACACAGTTCTGAGCGAAGCGCAAGGCACGTAACATCCTTTACTTCACTCATAAAAAACCCTTATATACAATAAGGGTTTTTTAAAGATTAAACTAAAACTTAGTTTTTCTCTTTGTCTACGATTTTGTTTGCTTGGATCCAAGGTACGAAAGAAAAGTAAAGCACTGCTTTACTTTTCTTAAGGCGCGTAACTTAGTTCTTTTCTTTGTCTACGATTTTGTTTGCTTGGATCCAAGGCATCATCGCACGTAACTTGTTACCCGTTACTTCAATACCGTGAGCCGCGTTTTGACGACGACGAGCAGTCATTGATGGGTAGTTCAACGCACCTTCTTGGATGAACATTTTCGCATATTCACCAGATTGAATACGTTTAAGTGCATTGCGCATTGCTTCACGTGATTGTTCGTTAATCACTTCAGTACCCGTTACATACTCGCCATATTCAGCGTTGTTAGATACTGAATAGTTCATGTCAGCGATACCGCCTTCGAACATCAAGTCAACGATCAATTTAAGCTCGTGTAAGCATTCGAAGTAAGCCATTTCTGGTGCATAACCAGCTTCAACAAGAGTTTCGAAGCCCATTTTAACCAATTCAACAGCACCACCACAAAGAACTGCTTGCTCACCAAATAAGTCAGTTTCAGTTTCTTCACGGAAAGAAGTTTCGATGATACCTGTACGACCACCACCTACACCTGAAGCGTAAGAAAGTGCAACGTTACGTGCATTACCAGAAGCATCTTGATGAATCGCGATAAGATCAGGAACACCTGAACCACGTTGGAATTCAGAACGTACAGTGTGACCAGGTGCTTTAGGTGCAACCATGATTACATCTAAGTCTGCACGTGGAACAACTTGGTTATAAAGTACAGAGAAGCCGTGAGCAAATGCTAAAGTTGCGCCTTGCTTGATGTTTGGCTCAATCACGTCACGATAAAGTTGTGATTGGAACTCATCTGGAGTCAAAATCATAACTAAGTCAGCTTGAGCAACAGCAGCAGGAACTTCAGAAACTTTAAGACCCGAATTTTCAGCTTTTTTCCAAGAAGCAGAACCAGCACGTAAACCTACAGTTACGTCTACGCCAGAATCTTTAAGGTTAAGCGCGTGCGCGTGACCTTGTGAACCGTAACCAATGATCGCTACTTTCTTAGATTGAATGATAGATAAGTCGCAGTCTTTATCGTAAAAAATTTGCATTGCTGTCTCCGCTAAAATGCTTAGGATTCCTATCTTACTCAAGTACTTGTCTATTCAGTACTTCAGTAAGCTCTCCATCCTTTGAGATGGAATGAATTCGATGAATAAAATTAACTAAATTCAGTTAAATGGTTAAAACTTTTTCGCCGCGTGCGATACCTGACACACCTGAACGCACAACTTCTAAAATGGTGTTTTCAGCAATCGCGTCAATAAAACCATCTAATTTTTCAGTTGTACCCGCAAGCTGCACCGTATAAGTTGTTGGTGTGACATCCACAATTTGACCACGGAAGATGTCTGCAGTACGTTTAATTTCAGCACGTGCAGCACCCGATGCTTTGACTTTAATCAGCATCAATTCGCGTTCAATATGCGGGCCTTCTGACAGGTCGACCACTTTAACCACTTCAACCAATTTATTCAGTTGTTTGGTGATTTGCTCAATTTTATGATCATCACCATACGTGGTCAGTGTTAAACGTGAAAGCGTTGGGTCTTCGGTTGGTGCAACGTTTAAAGTCTCAATGTTATAACCACGCTGAGAAAATAAACCCACTAAACGAGAAAGCGCACCTGATTCGTTTTCAACGAGAACGGAAATAATGTGTCTCATTCTGTGCGCTCCCCTTTACCTAACCACATATCTTTCATGGATTGACCCGCAATTTGCATCGGATAAACGTGCTCTGTACGGTCAACCATTACGTTAATGAATACGCATTTGTCATTAATCGCCATCGCTTCTGCAAGCTTAGACTCAAGCTCATCGGCATGGTTAATTTGAATACCAACGTGACCATAAGCTTCCATCAATTTAGGGAAGTCAGGCAATGAGTCAACATAAGAACTTGAGTGACGACCTTCATAGTTCATGTCTTGCCATTGTTTAACCATACCTAAAGCTTGGTTATTCAAGCATAAGATCTTAACGTTTAAACCATATTGCTTACAGGTAGAAAGCTCTTGGATACACATCTGAATCGATGCTTCACCCGTGATACATACAACCTGTTGATCTGGATACGCCAGTTTAGCCGCCATAGCATACGGTAAACCTACGCCCATTGTACCCAAACCACCAGAGTTCAACCATTGACGTGGACGCTTGTACTTATAGTAGTTCGCGCCAAACATTTGGTGCTGACCTACGTCAGAAGTAATGATCGCATCACCATTGGTCACTTTGTCTAATGCTTCAACTACTTGTTGTGGCTTCATGCTGCCATCAGTTGGCTTATCATATTTCAGACCATGGACTTTGCGCCATTCATTGATCTGATTCCACCACGCAGCAATTGCTTCTGGGTTTGGCTTAGACACATTTAATTGCTTCAATTGAACCAACATTTCCTGAAGTACAGGTTCAACCGCACCTACAATTGGAATGTGCGCCATGATAGTTTTTGAAATGGTCGCAGGGTCAATGTCAATATGAATGACTTTGGCATTTGGACAGAATTTTGCAGGGTTATTGGTTACACGGTCATCAAAACGCGCACCAATACATAAAATCACATCGGCATTGTGCATGGTCATATTGGCTTCATACGTACCATGCATACCCAACATACCAATAAATTGTGGATCATTACCTGGGAACGCGCCCAAGCCCATCAATGTGTTGGTTACAGGGAAACCTAAAATGTGTGCAAGTTCAGTCAATTGCTCAGATGCATTGCCTTGAACCACGCCACCGCCTGAATAAATAACAGGGCGTTTTGCATTCAACAATTCATCAATTGCTTTACGAATTTGACCTGAGTGACCACGATGCGGTGGCTGATACGAACGCATCTTCACTTTTTCTGGATATTCGTAAGCAAATTTTTCCGCTGGGTTGGTTGCATCCTTTGGAATATCAACCACAACAGGACCCGGACGGCCTGAAGATGCAATATAGAAAGCCTTCTTAATCACTGAAGGAATTTCACTTGCATGGCGCACTTGGAAACTGTGTTTTACAATCGGACGTGAAATACCCACCATATCGGTTTCTTGGAAGGCATCTTCACCAATTAAGTGTGTTGCAACCTGACCAGACAAAATCACCATTGGGATTGAGTCCATATACGCAGTTGCAATTGGAGTTACTGTGTTGGTTGCACCAGGACCTGAAGTCACTAGCACTACACCAGTTTTACCTGTTACGCGCGAGTAGGCATCTGCCATATGACCAGCAGCTTGCTCATGGCGCACGAGGTAATGATTAATTTTGTCTTGTTGAAAGAACGCATCGTAAATATGAAGTACTGCGCCGCCTGGGTATCCAAAAACATGCTCAACGCCTTCGTCCGCCAATGCGCGAACGAGCATTTCACCACCAGATAAAAGTTCCAACGTGATTCACCCTAGTCTTGTCACTGCAAAATGGGAGACACCTGCAGTGTTTTGTTCATTAATTCCTGCACTGTTATAGCACACATATTTCATAGTTTTCATGGCAATAGGAAAAATTTCTGATCTGATTACCGTATAAGCAATATGAGATCTAAAATGTGTTGGGGTAAACACATTTTATAAGCTTTGTTCAGCTTCTCGGCTAGAGAAGTTGCCCATTGCATGACATGACACTTATTCGAAGGGTGATCGATCTAAGGCACATAAAACTAAAGTGTGCATTTTTGTAGTTTACCCGACTAAAGTCAAGTTTAAAAATCGGCTTTTTCTGCTTTATTTATAAACTGGGCATTTTTTACGCTTTGTGTCATCCATCACAATTTAATCCCAAGCCCAATATTTCCATATAAAACAAATAACTTCAGATATTTGCTGAATTTTTTATAATTTTTTCATATCAGATACATAAAAATAAAGAATGAATTAAAAAATATATAAATCGCTTGGTTATGATTCAGCAACGCATTTCAGCTTATTTTAACTCGCAAATTGGCAAGCCAATGCTCCAATTTTAAATAGGCGATATTGCAGATAAAAATCATCAAAAATTGTCAATAAATCCTAGCTTAATGGGTAATTATTGCTAAAATTTAGCCAACATGATTTTTGTAATTGGTTTTCTGCCATTTACCTTTTTGCTCAGGACTTCCAAACATGAAAACACCAATGATCCGCTTGAGTTGTCTTTCTGCTAGCTTGATTTTAATTTTTGCCACCAGTGCCGTTTCTGCAAAACAATATTACAAGTGGGTCGATGCAAATGGTTCAACCCATTACACCACAACACCGCCACCAAAAACTGCCAAGAAAAAAGGTAAAGTCGATACCTATGGCTGGAGAAACTCAGCACCGACTGTTGCCACTCCTGCAAATCCTGCTGACAACCCTGCACCTACTGCTGCAAATGCAACAAACCAACAAGCGACACCAACCGCAAATCATCCTGCAGGAAATCCAGCTATGGATCAGCAACAACGTGAAGCCAATGCAGCTTTAAATCAGGCACAACAAGAACGTGCCAACCCACAAGTTTTTTAAGTTTTAAGCCACAAAGTGCGACTCGCTTAAATTTTCCTGCACAATCCAGCGCGCAAAATTCAATTTAGCTGCATTTTGCGCTATGCTGTGTGACACACTTTTTTTAACCGTTTATTCCTGATTTAACCTTATGACTACTCACATTGACCCTGAATATCAAGCCAGTGCGATTGAACCCCAAGTCCAAAGCGACTGGGAATCTCGTAAAGCCTTTAAAGTTGCCGACACAGTCGAAGGTCCACATCGTTATATCCTCTCGATGTTCCCTTACCCAAGCGGCAAACTGCACATGGGTCACGTGCGTAACTACACCATTGGTGATGTAATTAGCCGTTTTCACCGTTTAAAAGGTGAAACAGTCTTACAACCTATGGGTTGGGATGCTTTTGGTTTACCTGCTGAAAACGCAGCGATTGCGCATCAGGTTGCCCCAGCTAAATGGACTTTTGAAAATATCGCCTACATGCGCGACCAATTGAAAAAACTAGGTTTGGCAGTAGATTGGGATCGTGAATTTGCCACTTGCACCCCAGAGTATTACCACTGGGAACAATGGTTATTCGTGCAACTGTATAAAAAAGGGTTAATTTATCGCAAACTCTCGACAGTCAACTGGGATCCTGTCGATCAAACAGTTTTGGCCAATGAACAGGTCGAAAATGGTCGTGGTTGGCGTTCAGGTGCATTGGTAGAAAAACGCGATATTCCAATGTACTACTTCCGCATTACCGATTATGCCCAAGAATTATTAGACGATTTAGAAACTTTAAAAGATGGTTGGCCACAGCAAGTCTTGACCATGCAGCGCAACTGGATTGGGCGTTCGCAAGGGATGGAAATCACATTCCCATCGGCAAATCCTGAAATTTATGCAGATGGTCTGACTGTATTTACAACGCGTGCTGACACGTTAATGGGTGCAACTTATGTGGCTGTTGCTGCAGAACATCCAATGGCGTTAAAAGCAGCAGAAAATAATTCACAATTAAAAGCCTTTATTGAAGAATGCCGCATGGGTTCTGTGGCAGAAGCTGACCTTGCCACTGCCGAAAAAAAAGGTATGGCGACTGGCTTGTTTGTGAAGCATCCAGTAACGGGTAAAGAATTGCCAGTGTGGATTGCCAACTATGTGTTGATGTCTTACGGTTCTGGTGCGGTGATGGCTGTACCTTCGCACGATGAGCGTGATTTTGAGTTTGCCAATAAATTCCAATTGCCAATTATTCAGGTGATTGATGCCAAAGGTGCAGACGATGCGGACTTTGACACAACCCAATGGCAAGAATGGTACGGTTCTAAAGAAGGTAAACTGGTCAATTCAGGCGAATTTGATGGTTTAGATTTCCAAGCGGCTTTTGATGCACTTTTAGCGAAATTAGAGCCACAAGGTTTAGCCAACGTAAAAGTACAATTCCGTTTACGTGACTGGGGTGTTTCACGCCAACGTTACTGGGGTTGCCCAATTCCAATGATCAACTGTGAAAAATGTGGACAAGTTCCAGTTCCAGAAGATCAACTTCCTGTCATTTTACCTACCGATGTTGTGCCAGATGGCTCAGGCAATCCGTTAAATAAAATGCCTGAATTCTATCAAACCACTTGCCCATGCTGTGGTGGCGAAGCACGTCGTGAAACCGATACCTTAGATACTTTTGTAGAGTCATCTTGGTATTACGCACGTTACGCATCTCCAGACTTTACAGGTGGCATGGTCAAGCCTGAAGCTGCACAAACTTGGTTGCCAGTCAATCAATATATTGGTGGTGTAGAACACGCCATCTTGCACTTATTGTACGCGCGTTTCTTCCACAAACTTATGCGTGATGAAGGCGTGGTACAAGGCAATGAACCATTTACCAACTTACTGACCCAAGGTATGGTCTTGGCTGACACCTTCTATCGCGAAGCAGAAAGCGGCAAGAAAACTTGGTTCAACCCTGCCGATATTGAGCTTGAAAAAGACGAAAAAGGTCGTGTTCTTTCTGCAAAATACATGGGCGATGGTCAAGCTGTGATTGTTGGCGGTCAGGAAAAAATGTCGAAATCGAAAAATAACGGCATCGACCCGCAAGCCATTATTGACCAATACGGCGCAGATACTGCACGTGTATTTATGATGTTCGCAGCACCACCTGATCAGTCTTTAGAATGGTCAGATGCAGGTGTAGAAGGTGCTAACCGCTTCTTAAAACGTGTATGGCGTTTGGCGGCAGGCTTCCTTGAAAAAGGCAGCAATGCAACGACTATTGAAAGCAGCAAACTTGCCACAGCAGCGCAGGACTTACGTCGCAAAACCCATGAAACCATTCAAAAAGTGGGCGATGATATTGAGCGTCGTCATGCATTCAACACTGCAATTGCAGCCTTGATGGAACTCTTGAATGCGTGCAACAAGTTTGAAGCACAAGATGAGCAAGACCTCGCCGTTGAGCGTGAAGCGATTGTGACCTTATTAACCTTGCTTGCACCTTTTGCACCACACTTAAGCCAGACTTTATTGGCACAGTTCGGAATTGAGTTAACTTCAACCCTCTTCCCAACCGTAGATGAGTCTGCCTTAACCCGCAACACACAAACGATTGTGGTGCAAGTCAATGGTAAATTACGTGGCAAGCTAGATGTGGCTGTGGACGCTTCTAAAGAGGACATCCTTGCACTGGCCAAAGCTTTACCAGAAGTACAACCTTTCTTGACTGGCCCAACCAAGAAAGAAATTGTAGTACCAAATAAGTTAGTGAATTTGGTGGTTTAAATCCTTAAGTTCCATCTCCTTTTAGGAGAGGGCTAGAGAGAGGTAAATATATAACCCCTCATCCTCTTGCGGAATATATTCCTCATCCCAGAGGGAGAAGGAACTTTCTGAAGGATTTCACAATTTCCAAACAAAGCCCGTTGTCAGTCAACGGGCTTTGCACCTACAATCAAGATATTCTCAACTTCCGCTTTTAAACTTTCAAGAATATTACAGAGGACAGCACATGCACTTTAGCCAACGTCTAGCAGTCATTGTTTTAACTTGTGGACTCAGTACTGGCTTAGTCGGCTGTGGTTTTCATCTTAAAGGCACCAATCCAAGCATTGCACCTGTGGCTTATTCAAAAATGAGTCTGGCTTTACCGAGCAATACTGAAGAATTAGAAGAAAAACTTTCCATTCACATGGGTACAGCGGGCGTACAACTCAGCAATGACCCTAATGCCTATGTACTGCGTGTACTTGACTATACGCCACGTCGCTTGGAATTGAATGGCAAACTGGTAGAAACCTTATTACGTTTGAGTGTGACTTTCCGTATTGAAGATGCGCAAGGCAACCCGATCACCGAACCTCGTACCGTCATGGCAACGCGCAGTTATCAATACGATGTCGCAACTGTGAATACCGATGATCAGGAACAAAAATTCTTAAAAGAAGTCATTATTGATGATGTAGCACAGCAAATTGTGCGTCAAATTTCATCTAATCGTTTACCTTTGGTCAATCCACCTGTGTATTCAAACCCTAAATAAGTTTTCGAGTGCGATTTTTTTATGAAACTTGACTATCTACAAGCCCTCAAACGTGTCGATGAAGCACGCGGCGCATGGATTTTGCATGGTCAAGAACCCTTACTCGAACAAAACTTGTTGGATGCTTTTCGTGCCAGTTGGCAAAAACAGGATATTGAACGTCAGCGTTATGATTTAAATAGCGTTAGCGATTGGAAAAATGTATTCAATGCCTTAAACAGTCTGTCACTGTTTTCGAGTCAATTGGCGGTTGAAGTACACGGCAATATCAAGCCCGATGCCAGCACACTAAAACAACTGAAAAGTTATATTCAGCACAATGAACAAAACTTGCTGTTGGTAGTGATGCCAAAACAGGACAGCAATAGCCTGAAATCCAGTTTTTTTCAGTTGATTGATGCCAATGGGGTCAATGTTGCACTCACGGCGAATTATCCTAAAGATCGGCAGCAGATTTTAGGTTTGGAAGCAGAAAAGCTTGGCATTCAATTAGGACATGATGCGTGGCAATGGTTGGAACAACACCATGAACACAACCTTTTGGCTGCCAAAAACAGCTTGATGCGGGTCAGTGACACCTTTCCTGAAATTCAGCAGATTCAGATTGAACATTTACATGCCTGTTTACAAGATCAATCTCGTTATAGCACTTATGATTTAAATGATGCTTTACTGACGGGAAATCTAGCGCAAGCTATGAAAATTTTTCAATACCTCATGGCTTCGGGTGAAGCCATGAGTTTAATTTTGTGGAGCATCAGCAAAGAAATGCGCCTGCTGATGCAATTATTTGAACAACCACAAAATGCTTTGCAACTGGGTATCTGGAAAAACAAAGTCAGTGTTTATCAGCAAGCTTTGCGACGTTTAAATCCAAATAGTTTCTTGCAATGGCCCGCCCTGTTATTGCGTATTGATGCCGCTATAAAAGGGATGTCCAAGGAAAACCCTGAACATCTGGTGCTACAAGCCATTACAGAACTATGTGGTAAAACACTGTTCGCTTCTCACTCGGCTTAATTTAGCAGACTTCATTAAATAAATTTTAAAGTCAGCCACTTATCGCAAGATTAGCTAAAGAAACGTGCAAACCAACTTTTACCTTTTTTCTGCTCCTGCGAACGCAAATAATGCAGCATATTGTCACGTACTGCATCGACATAATCCTGATCATCATGCTGAATATGGTTAATCAACCATTTAGACAATAAACGATACAAGTCATGTTCTACCGATTCGCCATTGGCAAAACGTTGACGGCAATCATTCAAACGCTTCACAAAGAGTTCGTGAATACCGCGATGCGATGGTAAGTATTGATAATTGACCTGTGACAACAAGTTTTCTTCAAAGCTAAAATGCGATTGCGTATAGTCAATCAAGTCATCCAAGACTTCTTTGATTTTCTCCCGCGCACCTGTCGCTCGTATTTTTTCCAGCGCATTAATATAGTCCAGAATTTGTCGATGTTGATTGTCAATCACATCAATTCCAATATTAAATTTCTCACTCCATTCCATGATTTACCCCTCAGATTTTTTGCTTAAAGTCGTGTTTTATTGCATCGTCCCGATGCCGTATTATCCTAATGATTAAATCCATAATTATTTTATGGAATTTGATACTAGCCGCTTTTAATTTTTAAATCCATATAGAAAATAAGGTTTTTTAAGCAACTTAGACCATAGTTGTATTTTTCAGCATTTATCATAAAAATTCATAAAATTATCATAGAGATGAAACCAACTATCCCACCTCGTTAACAGATGCTATTTTCACTTTTTTATGGATGTAATACCGTACTCAGACTGTATTAAATCTAGCTCAAACCACTAATAAATAATTCTCATTTGCAATTTCTTTAAAAAATTCACGATTTATCCTTATTTCACTTCTATAATCCTTTTAATTTCTTTTTTTCTGTTTTTTGACTCATGCCAAAAATAAAATCGACCAAACTTATTGCGGGAATTATCATTGCGCTAATGCTGGCACTTGCCGCTTGGTATTTTTTAAAACCGAAAGAACAACAACCGCAATACATTACTGCCGAAGTAAGTCGTGGAGATATTGAAAGTGCGGTGTTGGCAACAGGCGTACTTGAAGCCACCAAAATGGTCAGCGTTGGTGCGCAAGTTTCGGGTCAAGTCAAAAAAATGTATGTTCAGTTAGGCGATCAGGTCAAACAGGGACAGTTGATTGCCCAAATTGACTCTGTACGACAGGAAAACGAGTTTAAAACAGCACAAGCCAGCATTAAAAACCAACAGGCACAATTGGCGGTTCGACAAGCTAATCTTGCTAAAGTCGCAGCAGAATATCAGCGTCAACAAGCCATGTATGCGCAAGATGCGACCTCACGTGCCGAACTTGAAACTGCCTTAGCCAACTATAAAACTTCGCAAGCAGAAATTGCTGCCATTAACGCTCAAATTGAACAGTCACGCCTAACTTTAGACACGTCTAAAGAAAATTTAGGTTATACCCGTATTCTTGCCCCAATGGATGGCACTGTCGTCGCAATTGTGACCGAAGAAGGTCAAACCGTGAACGCCAATCAAAGTGCGCCCACGATTGTTAAATTAGCCAAACTTGACACCATGACTGTAAAAGCAGAAATTTCTGAAGCGGATGTAATGAAGGTCGAAGAGGGACAAACGGTCTATTTCACCACCTTGGGCAACAGTGAGAAAAAACATTACGCTACTTTACGTCAGGTAGAACCTGCACCCAAATCCATCAATACCGAAAGCAATAACAATACGTCATCATCTTCAAGTTCTGCCGTGTACTACAACGCTTTATTTGACGTACCAAATGAAGACGGCAAGCTACGCATCAATATGACCGCACAAGTGTCCATTGTTTTGGCAGAGGCACGCAATGTGCTGACCATTCCTGCTGCTGCGGTACAAGGTGCAAACCGTTCACGCAGTCGTGGCAACAGCAATAATTCTGACAGCAACGCACGTGCTGAGCGCGACAATACCGATGCCAGTTCTGCCAAACGCCCTGCCCGTTTGGAATTGACTGCCAATGAAAAAGCCTTGATTGATCAAGGTAAAGCCTCTTTAGGCATGGTACGTGTACTGCAAGCCGATGGCTCAGCTCGACCTCAATCGGTATTGCTTGGCTTAAATAACCGTGCAACAGTACAAGTCATTCGTGGCTTAAAACTGGGCGATCAAGTCATTATTGCCGATGGCTCCGATACCTCAAACGATGCGGCGAAGCGTGGTGGTCGTGTTGGCCCATCAGTGAGAATGTAAGATGAGTCAGTCACAACCTCTGTTAGAGGTCACCAATCTGACCCGTGAATTCCCTGCGGGTGAATCTACAGTGCAGATTCTCAAAGGCATTGACCTGAAGATCTACCCAGGTGAATTGGTTGCCATTGTAGGTCAGTCGGGTTCAGGGAAATCCACTCTCATGAATATTTTGGGCTGTCTGGATCAACCCACCACTGGCAGCTATAAAGTCAAAGGACGTGAAACCCGACAACTTGAAGCCGATGAACTGGCACAGCTACGTCGTGAATATTTTGGTTTTATTTTCCAGCGCTATCACTTATTGGGTGATTTAAGCGCTGCGGGCAACGTCGAAGTGCCTGCAATTTATGCAGGTGCCGATGTTGAAGAACGACAAACTCGCGCAACTGCGCTGCTCAGTGATTTAGGTCTAGCCGATAAAACCCAAAACCGCCCAAGTCAGCTTTCAGGTGGGCAACAACAACGTGTATCCATTGCACGTGCCTTGATGAATGGTGGCGATGTGATTCTTGCCGATGAACCCACAGGTGCACTCGACAAGAATAGCGGTATTGAAGTGATGCGGATTTTGCGTGAGCTGAATGCCAAAGGTCACACCATCATCTTGGTCACACATGACCATAATGTCGCTAAAAATGCCACACGGATTATTGAAATCAGTGATGGGCTTATTATTTCTGATCAGCCCAACACACCTGCCGATCAGGATGATATTACTCAACAAACCTTGCAACATCCGCCACAAAAAAGAACTTCAGCTTGGCGCTCTGTATTTGATCGTTTAGGTGAAGCCTTCCGCATGGCGCTACTGGCGATGAATGCACATCGCATGCGCACCTTTTTAACCATGCTCGGGATTATTATCGGGATCGCTTCGGTTGTATCTGTTGTGGCACTGGGCAATGGTTCACAGAAACAAATTTTAGAAAACATCAGCAGTTTAGGCACCAATACCATCACCGTGTTTCAAGGGCGTGGTTTTGGTGATACCTCGCGCTCATCTCAGCTTAAAACCCTAATTCCTGCCGATGCCGATGCTTTGGCAGAACAACCTTATGTGGATGGGGTCAGCCCATCGGTCAATAGCAACGTCACAGTACGTTTTAAAGACACCGAGGCTTCTGCCACAGTCAATGGTGTGAGCGAAGACTTTTTCTATGTGCGCGGCATGAACTTCCAGTCGGGTCAGCCTTTTGACAAACACAGCGTGCTGGAACAAGCGCAAGATGTGGTGATTGATCACAACACCAAAAATACATTTTTTAGTGATGGCAGCAACCCTGTCGGGCAAGTAATTTTATTGGGCAGCGTACCCAGCCGTATTATTGGCGTGGTCGAAGAACAAAAAAGCATGATGGGCAATGCCGACAGCTTAAATGTGTATTTGCCCTACTCTACGGTAATGAGCCGCATGCTTGGCCAAAGCCATGTGCGCAGCATTATTGTACGAGTCAAAGATGAATATCCAAGTGCTGCAGCAGAAAATGCCATCCTAAGTCTGTTGGTACAGCGTCATGGTGCGCAGGATGTATTTACTCAAAATGCCGACAGTATCCGTGAAACCATCCAACAAACTACCGCCACCATGACCTTACTGGTTTCTGCTATTGCAGTGATTTCACTGGTGGTCGGTGGAATTGGCGTAATGAACATCATGTTGGTCTCTGTCACAGAACGCACCCAAGAAATTGGGGTACGCATGGCAGTCGGCGCACGACAAAGCGATATTTTGCAGCAATTTTTAATTGAAGCCATTTTAGTGTGTATTTTAGGCGGTGTACTTGGCGTCTTGCTCGCACTCGGAATTGGGCAATTGATTAATCATGTGGCAGGTGGAACCTTTCAAATGGCGTACTCCACCACCTCGATTGTAGCCGCTTTTGTCTGTTCAAGCCTGATTGGAATTGTGTTCGGTTTTATTCCTGCACGTAATGCTGCCCAACTGAACCCTGTCGATGCGCTATCTAGAGAATAAGGAATTAGAGTAAGGAATGATGATGCGATTTAACCAGAAGTCACGACAATTCAGCCAACTCGTCACTGCGCTTTTTCTTGGCAGCAGCTTAGTGGGTTGTGCAGCCGTAGTCAAAACACCTTATCAGGCACCTGCTGTAAATATTCCTCAACAGTTTGAGCAGCAGCAAAAAAGCCAGCAAGTCCTTGCACAACTAAATACAGACCGTTGGTGGACACTCTTTCACGATGCTGCTTTAAATCAATTGGTTGAACAAGTCTTGGCGCGTAACAGTGACCTCGCGGTTGCAGGACTGAATTTACAACAAGCCAGATTACAAGCCAAACAAAGCCAAAGTCAGCAAGGTGTCCGGATTGGCAATGCAGGTATTTCTACAGGGCATCAATTTAGTTTAGAGGGCAATGGTGATACAGCGCGTGGGATTTCGCTGAATTATCCCGGACTGAGCTATGAATTGGACTTATTCGGTAAACTTGCCAATCAGACTGAAGCTGCACGTTGGGAAGCCTTAGCCACCGAACAAGACTTACAAGCCACCGCACAAAGCCTGATTGCAACCACTGCCAATTTATATTGGCAATTGGGTTATTTAAATGAACGCTATGTTGTCGCACAACAAAACCTTGCCAGTACGCAAAAAACGTATCAATTGGTCAGTGCGCAATATCGCGCGGGTGCAGTTTCAGGATTGGATTTAAACCAAGCCGAACAAGCCCTGCAAAGTCAAAAATCAACCTTGAGCCAAATTGCACAGCAAAAAGTTGAAACACGCACCGCCTTGGCAGTTTTACTGCATCAACCTGTGCAAATGTTGAATATCAATGAACCACAGAGTTTAGCCGCTGTTCGTTTACCGAATATTACTGCTGGCTTACCTGCAGAACTGCTGTCACGTCGTCCCGACTTACGTGCAGCCGAATTACGTTTACGTAAAGCCTTGGCCAATAAAGATGCCAATCGAGCCAGTTATTACCCATCCATCAGTCTTACAGGCACACTCAGTACAGGTGTCGGTACAGGCGCGCATACCTCTTTAAGCGATGCCCTAAAAAACCCAATTGCCACTTTAGGTGCAGGTTTAACCCTGCCATTTTTGCAATGGAATGATATGCAGCGCGATCTAAAAGTGAATGCTTTGGAATATGAAAAAGCCATTGTGCAATATCGACAAACTTTATATAAAGCCTTTGCCGATGTCGAAAATGCACTGTCAGCACGAACCGCGCTGAATCAACAAGTCGCGCTGCAAAGCCGCAATTTAGCACTGGCAGAGAAAACTGAACGCTTAACTGAGGTGCGTTATCGGCATGGTGCGATTGCCTTAAAAAACCTGCTAGATGCACAAGAAACCACCCGCAATGCACGTTTAAGTTTATTGCAGACCAAGCAAAACCAATACAACGCCTATGTGACTTTATTGCAAGCGTTGGGTGGTAGTCCGATTCAAAACATTCAATAATGCAAGAGTTGATCTAAATTGATCACGATAAAAAAAGCCTGTGGATGATTTTAAACATCCACAGGCTTTTGCTTGCTTTGTATATAAACTTTGAAATTAAGTTTTCTCAGATAATAACGCTTCTTTACTTAATACTTGATGGCTACTGGTCGCAATTGGCAAACTGACTTTAAAAGTCGTTCCCACACCTTCTTTCGATTCCACCACAATTTGCCCGTGGTTCAAATCGACAAAACGCTTACACAACACCAAACCTAAACCAATACCCTTTTCACCTGCAGTGCCTTTAAAACTAATAGTAAGTTTAGGCTCGAACAGCGTTTCGAGTTGTTGTGCAGTCATGCCCAAACCCGTATCTTGAATATAAATATCCACACTGGTTTCTGTTTGCTGTTCCTTAAAATGTATTCAAACATACTCAAGGACTAATTCGCACTCTGTTAATGTCTTGTTGCCAAGCGTGTAACTAGAGCCTGAGTCGGTCAGTTCCGACTTGTAGCGGTCAGTCCGTTCTTGC
>NZ_JAYFSK010000056.1:0-16043 GCF_041464035.1 Acinetobacter sp. AL9
TCATCCAGTTATTTTAACAGTATTTTTCTTAATAGTGACTATAGTACAAGTATTTAAAACGACATTTCGTGTCGTTCATATGGTTTACTCCAGTCGCTTATATCCTCGTGCTGAACCACGAGGTTTTACGCTCCAGTGGATAAAAAAAAGCTCAACCATATAGGGATGGTTGAGCATAAAAAGGATGTGTATAAAAGCACATCCAGAGGGTTTAAAAATCTTGCTGCAAATGATATTTCACTGATTATTGAATACAGTGGATCATTTTCAGTACGTGAATTATGGAGTAATTTAGTCGACTATACAAATAGATTTTTCCTATTAATCCAAGACAAATATTCAATGAAAGATTCATCTTTTTTTCTTAACAATTTAAATTATCTTACTATTTTTACAATTATTTTAGAAAAATTAAAAAAACTGTCATAATTCATAACACTCAATACTGTATAAATTTTGAATAAAAGGCATTTTAAATACATCTTTATGTGATCAAAAAAACACCAATTAAACTCAACTTTTTGCTTGAATGTGTACGCGTGCTTTCATTTGTGCCAACACAATACCCGTTAAAATAATCAATCCACCGATACTGTGATAACTCCCCCACACTTCTGCCAACCAAAAATATGCAATGATAGCCGTGAAAACAGGCATCAAATTCATAAAAATACTGGTGCGATTTGGCCCTAAATATTGAACGGCCAACATCCATACCAAAGGTGCAATAATTGAAGGAAATATACCTGCATACAGCACACTTAAACCATTTTGGCTATTTAAATGATCCAAGCCGAACCACAAAATAAATGGCAGATGGTAAAGTAAGGCGAATATAATTTGCACATAAAGACTCAGCATGAGCGGCAATTTTAAATTCCATTTCTTTAAAAACACCCCATAAAAGGCGTAAAAAAATACCGCCAAAACCATGAGCATATCGCCCGCATGTCCTGTCAGCTGACTGAGTTGACGCAAATCTCCTTGTGCAATCACATACAACAAACCCGAAAATGAAATAATGCAGCCCAAAACCGCAAATCGTGTCGGAATGTCTTTTAAGATCAGCAATGAAACCAAAACCGTAAACATGGGAATAAACGCATTAATAATGCCCATATTGGTTGCAGTGGTGTAATTGGCTGCGGTATAGCTTAGACCTTGATACAGCACCAAACCAAAAGCACTAAGCACTGCCAACTGTTTCAAATGTGGACGAATCAACTCACGCTGCTGCCAAACTTTGGGCAATATCCACGGGGTTAAAATCAGAAAAGCAATCAACCAGCGATAAAAACTGATACTGACGGGTGAAATATACTCCGCCACATACCTCGTTACTGCAATATTTAAAGACCAAATCAATACCGCAATCAATGGCAATAAAATTGCCCAAAATACGCCTTTATCTGACCGTATCATGTATTCATCATCCTTGTTGTACCAAACAGCATACCTGCTGTGAAACCCTTTTCTATAACTGACTTGTGATGCAAAGTGCTAAAAACCCAGTGTCTATTTATGGCACTTTTCGCTCGATTTATCCATCAATAAAATAAAATGCAGATACGAATTACATTTTTCTGCGCAATATCACGGCTATGCGGGATTCCATCAGTGTCGTAAATTTCTTTGCTATAAAACTTGCTGTACCCAAAAATTACAGTTACAACAGTAGCGGTAAAATACAGATTCTAGGAAGCAACTATGCGCACTTCAGTTTATGACATTGCAGTAAAAACCAATCAGGGTACGGAAACCACATTAAATCAATATGCAGGAAAAGTGTTGTTGATCGTGAACGTGGCATCAAAATGTGGCTTAACCCCGCAATACGAAGGCTTACAGCAACTCTACGCAGCAAAACAGGCACAAGGCTTAGAAATTTTAGCCTTTCCATCGAATGATTTCTTGGCACAAGAACCGGGCAGCGATACAGAAATTCAGGAATTTTGCTCACTGAATTATCAGGTGAGTTTTCCATTGTTTGCTAAAATTCCAGTCGTGGGTGCAGAAAAACATCCTCTCTACACGGCTTTAACGCAAGCAATTCCTGAACGTATTGGTGAAGGCCCATGGTGGAAAGATTTGGTTGATTACGGCTTAACCCCAAATGAACCACCTGAAGTATTATGGAACTTTGAAAAGTTTTTGGTGAATAAACAAGGTAAAGTGGTGGCGCGTTTTGCCCCAGATTTAACCGCAGATGACCCGCGCATTGTAGAAGCGATTGAGGCTGAATTGGCTAAATAATTTTTTATTCAGCAAGTTAAAGAGTTCTTTCATAAATTCTCTTTAAATCAATAATTCAGCTCCCTCATCCTCTTGCGGAATATATTCCTCATCCTGAGCCATATATGGCGCAAGAGAAGGGACTATCAATATCAATTCGACATCAATTCGACGCATTACTTATGATCATTTTTCTTTTATGAAAGAAGTGTAATTCATAGGAGTTTCTTTAAAACTCCTATTTTTTTTGATTTAGACAAAAAAATTAAGATTTGTTATTGCTTTGCAACAATCTGTTTTTTATTCATATTTTCGTTTTATATTCATTCTCAATGAGTACCAAAAATCACATGAATATGAAAAATGTATCTTCGAAGACACTACTTCCGTTTGCACTATTGAGTTCTGCCTTGCTACTCAGCGCCTGTGATCAAATGAACACGCCGCAAACGCAAACAACTAATCAAGATGATTCCAGCGCATCATCCAACAGCAATACAAACCCAACCAACGCTCCATTAAGCAGTGGCAATATGTTCTATATTGTGCGCGATGTGGCTGATCTACAGCTCAAAGCAGGTCAATATGTCGAACAACTGAATCAAACCAAGTCTGAATTGCAAACCGCTGTAGATGCGCAAGATCCACAACAATTACAAATTGCAGCGACTCAATTACAACAGCAGTTACAAGGCTTCAATCAAACACTAAGCAGCCTAGACTTAAAAACACAGGAAATTGATACCATCCGTCAAAACTTATTGGCTGCCAATCAGCAAGTTTTGGCTTCACCATTTTTAAATGGACAAGTCGATTTAAGCAAAGTGGACTTTAAGAAACTGGAACAGCAAATGGGGAGTATTCAAGCTGAAATGCTAAAACTGGCGGGGATGATTTTACAAGGTGAGTCAAATCAGCCTACTGAAACTACCAATACAGCATCTTAAGCAAAGATAAGGCTTCAATTCCAAACAGCATAAAAAAAGCCACTCTTTCGAGTGGCTTTTTTCAATCTTAAACCGACAATTAAAGTGCGCGGTTTTTGATTTTGCGGATGGTTTCCAACTGTGCAGCAGTTTCTGCCAAAGCAGCCAAAGCAGCAGCAGAGTCCAAATCGCTCTTTTGATTTGCCAACAATTGTTCAGCGTGTTTACGCGCTTCAATAATTGCCGCTTCATCTAAGTTTTCTGCACGAACTGCAGTATCTGCAAGAATCGTAACAACATGCGGTTGAACTTCTAGAACGCCACCAGATACATAGATTAATTCTTCTGTACCATTTTCCAGCAGAACGCGGATTGCACCCGGCTGAAGCAAAGTTACCAGTGGTGCGTGACCCGGCATAATACCGAGTTCACCGCCAGCACCTTTTGCAATTAGCATAGTCACAGTGCCCGAGTACAAAGACTCTTTTACACTTACAACATCACATTGCATAGTCGCCATGAGAATCTCCTAAATTAGAGCTGCTAATTAAAGTTTCTCGGCTTTAGCAATCACTTCGTCAATACCACCAACCATATAGAACGCTTGTTCTGGGATATGATCGTATTCACCAGCTAGAAGACCTTTAAAGCCACGAATTGTATCTTTAAGCGGTACAAGTTTACCAGGCGCGCCAGTAAATACTTCAGCTACGTGGAACGGTTGAGAGAAGAAACGTTGGATCTTACGTGCACGGTATACAGTAAGTTTGTCTTCTTCTGACAATTCGTCCATACCAAGAATTGCGATAATGTCTTTCAATTCTTTATAACGTTGAAGAACGTTTTGAACTGAACGAGCAATTTCGTAATGCTCAGTACCAACAACTAATGGATCTAACTGACGTGAAGTTGAGTCTAGTGGATCGATCGCAGGGTAAATACCTTGAGATGCAATATCACGGCTCAATACTACAGTTGCGTCTAAGTGCGCGAACGTTGTAGCAGGTGATGGGTCAGTCAAGTCATCGGCAGGTACGTATACAGCTTGAATAGATGTAATCGAACCAGACTTAGTTGAAGTAATACGTTCTTGAAGAACACCCATCTCTTCTGCAAGTGTAGGCTGATAACCTACTGCAGATGGCATACGACCTAGAAGTGCTGATACTTCAGTACCTGCTAGTGTATAACGGTAGATGTTGTCTACGAACAATAATACGTCACGACCTTTACCGTTCTCATCTTTTTGATCACGGAAGTACTCAGCCATAGTCAAACCAGTTAACGCTACGCGTAAACGGTTACCAGGCGGCTCGTTCATCTGACCGTAGACCATTGCTACTTTGTCAAGAACGTTAGAGTCTTTCATTTCGTGATAGAAGTCGTTACCTTCACGAGTACGCTCACCAACACCAGCGAATACAGATAAACCTGAGTGCGCTTTAGCGATGTTGTTGATCAACTCCATCATATTTACGGTTTTACCAACACCCGCACCACCGAACAGACCAACTTTACCACCTTTCGCGAACGGGCAAAGTAAGTCAATGACTTTAATACCAGTTTCTAAAAGGTCAGTAGAAGCCGCTTGTTCTGCATAAGAAGGCGCTTGACGGTGAATTGGTAAACGCTCTTCAGTTGCAACTGGACCAGCTTCGTCGATAGGGCGACCAAGAACGTCCATGATACGACCAAGTGTCGCTGTACCTACTGGTACAGAGATTGGCGCGTTAGTGTTAGTTACGTTCAAACCACGCTTAAGGCCTTCAGTAGAACCCATTGCAATAGTACGAACTACGCCATCACCAAGTTGTTGCTGAACTTCTAATGTAGTTTCAGTACCGTCAACTTGGAGAGCGTCATAGATCTTAGGAACGCTGTTGCGTTCAAACTCGACGTCGATAACCGCGCCGATGATCTGAATGATACGACCGCCACTCATTGCTGTCTCCTCAATTCAAACTAATAATGTTAAACGGCAGCGGCACCACCAACGATTTCAGAAATTTCCTGAGTAATCGCGGCTTGACGCAGCTTGTTATAAATAAGTTGTAGGCTCTTGATCAGTTCACCTGCGTTATCTGTTGCAGCTTTCATTGCAACCATACGCGCAGACTGTTCACATGCGATGTTTTCAATCACACCTTGATAAACCATAGACTCGATGTAACGAACCAATAAACCATTTAACAGCTCTTCAGCTTCTGGTTCATAGATATAATCCCAACCGTATTGACGGTTAAGAGTCTTGTTTTCTTCAGCAGATGCTAAAGGAACAAGTTGTTCGATTTTCTGATCTTGAGTCATGGCATTGACAAAGCCGTTTGACACGAGGTAAATGCGATCTAACTCGCCTTTATCGTACGCATCTAACATCACTTGCACAGAGCCAGATAACTGTTCAAGACTTGGCGCGTCACCTACGTTTGTAGTTGCACCAAGCACTTTACCGCCGTAGTTTTTAAAAAACGAAACCGCTTTTTGACCAATTAAAGCAAACTGAACTTCAATTGACTGCTCTTGTTGTTGCTGTACATGCTTTACAACTTTCTTGAACAAGTTAATGTTCAAGCCACCTGCCAAACCACGATCTGAAGACACGATGATATAACCAACGCGTTTTACAGGGCGTTCAATCATATAACGGTGTTTGTATTCAGGGTTCGCCTGTACCAAATGAGCAATTACACGGTGCATATTTTCGGCATACGGACGGCCTTGAGCCATGCGCTCTTGCGCACGACGCATCTTAGAAGCAGCAACCATTTGCATCGCGCGAGTAATCTTTTGCGTGCTCTTGATACTAGCAACTTTGGCGCGAATTTCTTTTAAATTTGCCATACGCTTAACCTAGTATTCGAAAGCCCTTTCAGGCTTCCGAAGGTTGATTCCGTGAACCAAACCCCTAACTAGCCAATGCTAAATTAGTAAGTTTGAGTCGCTTTAAAGCTTTCAATACCTGCTTTGATTGCAGCTTCGATGTCTTTGTTGAAATCACCAGTTTCATCGATTTGTTGCATTAACGCAGCATTTTCTGAACGGAAGTAAGAAATTAACGCAGCATCAAAGTCTACGATTTTCTTCACTTCTACGTCAGCCATGTAGCCTTCGTTAGATGCATAAACTGAAACAGCTTGGTCAGCAATTGAGTATGGCGCATATTGTTTCTGCTTCATTAACTCAGTTACACGTTGACCATGTTCAAGTTGCTTACGAGTTGCTTCATCAAGGTCAGAAGCGAACTGAGCAAATGCTGCCAATTCACGGTATTGCGCCAAAGCGGTACGGATACCACCAGACAATTTTTTGATGATCTTAGTTTGAGCAGAACCACCAACACGCGATACAGAAATACCCGCGTTCACAGCAGGACGGATACCTGCGTTGAATAATGATGTTTCTAAGAAGATCTGACCATCAGTAATCGAAATTACGTTGGTTGGAACGAATGCAGATACGTCACCTGCTTGAGTTTCAATAATCGGCAATGCAGTTAAAGAACCAGTTTGACCTTTAACTTCACCGTTAGTGAATTTCTCAACGTAGTCAGCAGATACACGAGAAGCACGTTCAAGTAGACGCGAGTGTAGATAGAACACGTCACCCGGATAAGCTTCACGACCTGGTGGACGACGTAAAAGCAATGAAATTTGACGATACGCAACAGCTTGTTTAGACAAGTCATCATAAATGATAAGCGCGTCTTCACCACGGTCACGGAAGTATTCACCCATTGTACAGCCAGAGTATGGAGCAAGATACAACATTGCTGCTGGATCTGCCGCTGCTGCTGCGACAACAGTTGTATACGCCATAGCGCCAGTTTCTTCTAGCTTGCGCACAACGTTAGCGATAGTCGATTGTTTTTGACCAATTGCTACGTACACACACTTAATGCCAGAGTTTTTCTGAGCGATGATCGCATCGATCGCCATTGCTGTTTTACCAGTTTGACGGTCACCAATGATCAACTCACGTTGACCACGGCCTACAGGGATCATTGTATCTACTGATTTATAACCAGTTTGTACAGGTTGATCCACTGATTGACGCCAAATTACGCCTGGTGCTACTTTTTCAACAGCATCAGTTAATTTTGCATCAATAGGGCCTTTACCATCAATTGGGTTACCCAAAGCATCTACTACACGGCCTAAAAGTTCTGGACCAACCGGAACTTCTAATACACGACCTGTGCAACGAGCTTTTTGACCTTCTTGAAGGCTTAAGTAGTTACCTAAAACAACGACGCCCACTGAATCCTGTTCTAGGTTCAGTGCCATACCAAATAAGCCGCCGTCGAATTCGATCATTTCACCGTACATTGCATCAGCAAGGCCGTGAATGCGCACAATACCGTCGGATACCATAACAATGGTACCTTCGTTTTTAGCGGTCGCGCTGGTGTCCAGATCGCCGATACGCTGTTTAATGAGCGCACTGATCTCGGATGGATTCAGTTGTTGCATTGCGCTATACCTCAATCTTTTATTAGTTCAGTCTTCGCAATTAAGCTAAAAGACGTGTCCGCATTTTTTCAAGCTTGTTAAGCGCAGAATCATCTATCACTTGGTCGCCTGCACGAATAACTACACCCGCAATTAACGCTGGGTTCACTTCTACAGAAACATTTACTGCTGCAGCGAAACGTTTTTCTAACGCTTGAGCAAGAATTTGTTCTTGTACAGAAGTCAATGGGAATGCTGATTCAATCACAACATCCACAGTATTGTTATTCTGTGATTTGAGCTGTTCGTATTCTGCTTGAATTTCAGGAAGCAAAGCCAAACGGTTATTTTCAGCAAGCAATGTCAAAAAGTTTGACACTGCTGCAGTTTGGTCTTCACCTAAAACTTTGGCAAAAATACTCACCTGCTCAGCAGGCGTAAGCTCAGGGCGATTTAAGTAAGCTGAAAATGCTTCGTCTTGCACCGCAGCACTGAGCAAGTTAAGTGCTGTTGACCAATTGTCAGTTGCACCTTGCTCAGAAGCGTAAGCAAATGCTGCTTTAGCGTATGGGCGTGCCAACGTCAAGAGTTCAGCCATAATCTGCCTCTCTTAAAGTTTAGCAGCCAGCTGAGTCAGCATGGCATTGTGAGCTTCTGCGTCAACTTGCTGGCTAAGAATTTTCTCAGCACCAGTTACTGCAAGTGCAGCCACTTGTTGACGTAATTCTTCGCGAGCAGAATTGATTTCTGTATCAACAGCTTCTTTCGCTTGTTGACGGATACGCTCACCTTCAGCAGATGCTTGGGTACGCGCTTCTTCTACCAATTGTGCTGCACGACGATTCGCTTGTTCGATCAATTGAGCCGCTTGTGCTTTAGCTGCATCTAATTCAGCTTTTACTTGAGCTTGCGCATCGGCAAGGTCAGCTTTGGCTTTTTCAGCTGCATTTAAGCCGTCAGCAATACGACGCTGACGCTCACTAATCGCATTGATTAGTGGTGGCCATACAAACTTCATGCAGAATGCGACGAAAATCGCAAATGCAATCGCTTGGCCAAACAATGTGAGGTTGATATTCATTGCAAATTCCTCAAATAGTGAATTTCGGAATTAAGCTGATTAACCTACAAATGGATTAGCGAAGATGAAGAACAAGCCAATACCAACACCGATCATAGGCACAGCATCAAGAAGACCCGCGATTAAGAACATACGAGTTTGAAGTTGTGGAGCCAATTCTGGTTGACGAGCAACAGCTTCAAGGAAGCGACCGCCTAAAAGACCAAAACCAATCGCAGTACCTAAAGCACCGAAAGCGATCAAGATAGCAGATGCAATTGCAACTAGACCTAAAGTGAGTTCCATGATAATTCCTCAGAGGTTAGGTTTTATACCAAATTAAGTTAAAAAATTGTGTGCCCAACCGCCCGATGACAGTTAGGCCATACCATTAATGCTTTTCGCTTGCCATGCTCATGTACACGATAGTCAACATCATGAAAATGAATGCTTGTAGCGTAATAATCAAAATGTGGAAAATCGCCCAAGGCACAGACAATGCCCACTGGATCCAGAACGGTAATAACGCGATAAGAATGAAGATTAACTCACCCGCATACATGTTACCGAACAGTCGTAGAGCCAATGAAACTGGTCGCGCCAAGAAAGTAGTCAATTCCAACAATAAGTTGAATGGAATTAAAAGCACTTTAGCAACTGGATTACTTGGGTTGAATGGGTTAAGTGCTAACTCACCAACGAAGCCACCAATCCCTTTTTCACGAATACTATAGAAAATAATTAAGAAGAATACAGAAATAGACATACCTAAGGTAATGTTTGGATCTGTAGTCGGAACAATTTTAAAGTAAACCTGATGAGGATCTACACCCAGCATAGAAGCAATCGCCTGTTGAGCTACATAAGGAATAAAGTCAACAGGGATTAAGTCCATCAAGTTCATGAGGAAAATCCACACGAAAATGGTTAATGCTAAGGGTGCAATTAATCGAGACTTCCCATGGAAGGTATCACGTACACTTGAATCCACAAACTCGATAATCACTTCAATTACTGACTGGAATTTACCAGGCACGCCTGAATTTGCAGCTTTCGCAACAATCCAGAACAATAAACAGAAGATCAGACCAAGTCCGATAGACCAACCCATTGAATCCAAGTGAATAGCAGTGAACCCCATCTGTTGAGCTTCTTCAGCAGACTCAGCCAACTTCCATGAACCGTCTGGCATTTTGCCATAGGTCATATTGGTCAAGTGATGCTTGATATACTCGGTCGAAGTAAGGGCATGTTCTTCAGCAGCCATAAATCACACCTGGTCAATGTAAAAAAACTAATAGAACAAACGAACATCGCGTGCTGCTTGATATCTCGCCTGTTCCTGAAAAACTTTTCAATTTTTGCTGCGTTTAGACTCGTTTTTGTAATCGTGACACCCAAAATGGCGCAACCCACGACATGCTTTGAACGAGCATAAAACCACAAAACAATGCCACCGGGGATAACGGCTGTACATTGCTTAAAATTAAAATGAATCCTACGATCACGATTGCAAACTTACCGAGCATTCCTCTATACATGTTCGAAAGAACCTGTCTGGACGCTCGTGCACCTGCTGCTCGAAACGACTGCCATGAAAAATAACAACTTGCCAACCAACAAACACTAGCACCAAGTGCAGCGCTTAAGGCAGCCGTTGAGTCTTTCAAGACCCACGCTATCAGGGCTGAAACTGGAATCATGAATGCTTGTAAGAAGACCAAAGCTTTAGCTAATCGTCGGTCAATCAAGCGACTAGTTCGGCTCATTTTTTTATCCACTCACAGCATTAATGCTTGACAAGTTCAACTGATGATCGTTTTTTATCGCAGGCATTATAGAGTTAGCCCCCTGAACATGCAATCGTTTCCCGACCTTAGTCGTGTTTTTTTGCATGTTTGTCTCGGAATTGTCATATTTCAATTTTGCTTAAAAAACGCATCATTTTCGTGCATTTAATACACAAGCCTTGGTTTGCTTGGCTAATTGCTGCCACGCTTGCACAAAATCATCTGCACCGCGCATGCTTTCATCGACCTTTTGAAACACAATTGGATTCAATTTCATATACTGATTTTTACTGGCATGTCCTTCTGCAAGTAGGCACATTTTTGGATTTGGTCGGTGATCGTTCAAATATTTAATTTGTGCGACTGTTGGCGCAATATGCGGATCATTGGTCATCGACCCAGAAAATTCTAAATTTAAGGCACGTTCTAAATATTGATAGGCATCGTGATAAGCCCAATATGGCTGTACTGCAGTTTGAGTCCGAAACTGACTTGCACTTTTGAATAAACTCTGTGCGAAGGCACGTGCGTTGTTCCAATAAGCATCGCGATGTTCAGGCATTTGCTGAGAACGTAACGCGGCAATAAAGAAGCCGATACGCACCGCATTGTTTGGGTCTAGCCAGACATGGCTGTCTACTGTATTTTTTAATGCTGCACCACGTTCTGAACGCTGCGGCAAAGTTTTCATAATGCCCGTATCTAATAAAGCAATCGCTTTAGGATTTTGATGTAATACACGTTCTAGCGGTGCTTCATGCGCCTTACCTAGCCAAATAATTAAACCCGCATCTTGGATGATTTTACGATGTGCAGGCGTGAGCGATACATCATGCCCTGTTTGACCTGCCAGTAATAAAGTGGGTGTTTCGATATTTTGCGTGACTTTTTGGGCAATCAAATAGATAGGATGCGTAGACACCACCAAAGCCTGCGCCATGCTGACAGTACTGCATAACGCTAAGAAACAGAAACTAAATAAACGAAACATTGCGGCATATCACGAAAAATCGATAAATGTTATAATATAACAAATTTATAAAAATACCTACGTATAATCGAAACTGATAACGCTTCATGCTAAGATTTACTGTCGTTTTTCTTTTAAAGTTCAACTGGGGTGGCTATGAGCTTATGTTCGCACGAGCATCACAATGCATTACATGGCGTTCACGACCATCACAATGTCGATCAACGTCTTGCCGAAGCTGAAAGTTTATGTGTGGCAACAGGTGCTCGTTTAACACCGCTACGTAAAGAAGTGTTGGAACTCATTCTCAAGGCATCTGCACCAATGGGTGCTTATGATTTATTGGCGAAAATTAAAAGTGAGTCTGATCGTCCTGCAGCACCGCCAACGGTGTACCGTACTTTGGATTTTTTACTGGAAAAAGGACTAATTCACCGTTTGACTTCAATCAATGCCTATATTCCTTGCTGTCATCCACGTGAAGGACACCAAGCGGCTTTTTTGATCTGTACTGAATGTAAAGTCGTTAAAGAAGCTTCAGCGCAAGGTTTATTAGAGCAATTAGATCAGTTGGCAGCCTCTGACCGCTTTAGCCCGCATCACAGCATTATTGAGATTTCTGGAAAATGTCAGCAGTGCAACAGCAAATAACCACTGCACCGCTCATCGCCTTGCACAATATTCAGGTGCGAATAGATGAGCGCGATATTTTAAAAAATGTCGATTTTGAATTGCATGCACATGAAATTGTCACGCTAATTGGCCCCAATGGCGCAGGAAAATCGACTCTAATTAAAGTCTTGCTTGGCATTGTCAAACCAAATGCAGGCAAGCTCGTAAATGCTCGCAAATTGACCTTTTCTTATGTGCCGCAAAAGTTTAATCCTTCACACAGCTTGCCTTTAAGAGTGAAAGATTTACTGGCTTTAGAAAAATGCCCAGACGCAATTAAAGCAGAAATTATCCGCGATACTGGCATTGCCAAACTGCAAGATTCAAAAGTACAACAACTGTCTGGTGGTGAGCGGCAACGGGTGCTATTGGCACGCGCCTTATTACGTCAACCTGATGTTTTAGTACTGGATGAGCCGATGCAAGGACTAGATATTCAGTCCGAAGCTGAACTGTATGACTATGTGCGCAACTTACCGAGCAAATATGGCTGTGCGGTATTGATGGTGTCGCATGATTTGCAATGGGTCATGCAAGGCACGCATCGTGTGGTATGTTTAAATAAACACATTTGCTGTAGCGGCTTGCCCGAAAATGTACAGCAACATCCTGAATACCAAGCTATTTTTGGAACCAATCGGGTGTTTTATCAACATCACCATGAACACTGCGCACATGGTGATCATGCCGAGCCTTGTCAGCATGATTCACGTCCTCATATTCACCCTGAACCGGAAGCTTAACCCATGATGGATTGGCTACAATTGCTGTTACCTGCATGGATCATGGGCAGTTTATTGGTATTTTTGACCGCCCCACTTGGCTGTTTAATGCTGTGGCGACGTATGTCCTTTTTTGCCGATACGATGGCGCATGGCACCTTATTGGGTGTGGCGATTGCAGGCGCGTTGAGTTTACCTCTGTGGATGGGTGTGACCTTCTTGGCATTATTATTGGTGGGTGTTTTATGGATTTTACATGATCCACGGTTGCCGAATGATGCATTATTGGCGCTCTGCTCTGCGACCTTGCTCTGTTCAGGTTTGCTCTTTATTCAGCATATTCCAAGTTTGCGTCCTGAGTTGCTGAGCTATTTATTTGGCGATTTACTCACCATTTCATGGGCAGATTTACCCGTATTTGCTTTGGTCATTATTGCAGCCTTAGCGGTACTCTATAAGTTTTGGCAGGCACAAATTCAAATTGCAATTGACCCTGACATTGCAGTCAGTGAAGGTGTGAATGCACAATGGCAACGTCTGATTTTTATGTTGTTATTGGCATTATTTACAGTATTGGCTTTACGTGCAGTCGGCTCTTTATTGATGGGCGCATTGTTGGTGATTCCCGCTTTAACCGCACGTTTATTGGCTCACTCGCCTAAACAAATGGTGATTTGGGCATTTATTGTGGCGCAAATTGCAGTCAGCGTAGGTTTATGGTCAAGTGCGGGCTTAAATATTTCGACAGGTTTAAGTATTGTGATGACTATGGCGATCATTTTTGCGGTGATTTTTAGCGTACAAAAAGTCAGAACGATGGCTTAGTTTTTCGTTCATGAGTATCTATATTTTTTTATTGCAGCAATGAGCATTACGACCAAAAGTGGCAGCATGTACACTATCCACAGTGCCATATCACTGTGAATCACTTGCTGTAAAAGACTCAGTTGCTGCTGAGCTTCTGAAACAGCATTCCAATCTATTGTTTGTAGATAAAACATTGCATGAATGGCAATCAACAACACAGCTGTGATATTAATCAACACCACACTTTGCCACACCGTATGTTTAAAATAAGTTTGCAAGGCGGCAAATACAAAAGAAAAAATCAAATTGATACTCAAATGTGCCATCAAAGCAATTGGCCAAAACACGCTATCTACTGAAAAGTGAATCGCTAATCCAATTGCAATTAAAGTTGAAAAACTTAAAAGCAACATGCTGATCCACCAATGTTGCCAATAACGTGCTCGCGGAATACATTTTATTTTCAACGTATGTCTCAATCTATTTTTATAATTACAGCGTACACTTTTGTGTAATTGAAGACATTACTGATGCACCAAACTCAACAAAAACGCAGCACCTGCAAACAATGCAGCAAAAGTACGATTCATAAATTTTTGCTGCTTCGGTGATCTTAACAAACGCAAAACTTTTGCAGCCAAGCCCGTATAGCCCGCCATCACAATCAAATCAATACTAATCATGGTCAGTGCCATAATTGCATATTGCGTCCATTGCGGTTTAGATAAATCTAAAAATTGCGGTAAAACTGCCAATAAAAACACAATTGCTTTGGGATTGCTCATATTAACCAGAAAGCCGTACATCACCAATTTTCCAGCAGATTTGCGCGTCAACTCATGCTGAATTTCAATCGACTGTGCAGGCGCTGCCCATTGCAAATACGCCAGATACAACAAATACGCCACACCAAACCATTTCACAATCAGAAATGCCCAAGGCGTTGTCGCAAATAATACCCCTGCCCCTGCGGCTACAATCGCAATTTGCAATAATAAAGCCAGTTGTAGACCAATCGCATTCCAATAACCATGTCGAAAACCATAATTCAAACCACTCGACATCGAGGCAATCGCACCCGCGCCAGGTGAAACACTAATCACCCAACAGGCCAACATAAACGCAATCCAAACTTGATAAGACATATATCGCCGCTTTTCACAAGACAGTGCATTATATGATATTTCACTTAATCTCATGGCTAAAAACGTTGAATAAAATCGGGTTCAGGCTATTAAGCCTGCATGCAATCAGGCACAATAAAGTCAACTTTATAGAAAACAACAAATTTTCAGGAGCTATACATGACTGCCCAATCTGTAATTTTGCCACTACCTTCAGATCATGCTCGCTTTCTTGTACTTCGTTTAAAAGACTTAAGCATTGCTGAATTAAAAGAAAAATTGGCTGACTTGTTTAGTACACGGGATCGTTTGATTACCCAACATCCACATGCCCAAATTAAAACTGGCGTTGCTTTTGGCCCTGAACTTTGGGCACAGCTCTATCAGCAATCTCCAGAGGGTTTTAAACAATTACAACCAATTCAAGGTGCGTACCCAATGCCTGTCGTGCCTGCAGATGTGATCATTCACCTCGCCAGTACACGTGCGGATATTTGCTTTGCACTCAGTCAGGCATTCTTTGAGGGGATTCAAGACAAAATTGAGGTCTTGGATGAACGGGTCTGTTTCCGTTATTTTGATGGACGCGACATGACGGGCTTTATTGATGGTACCGAAAATCCACAATTTCCAGATGATCGTGCCGAAGTTGCACTTTTAGGCGAAGATGCAGGCGTGTTTGCCGATGGTTCTTTTATTTTTGCACAGCGCTATTGTCACGATTTAGAAAAATGGAAAAAGCTCAAAGTCGATGCCCAAGAACACGTGATTGGACGCACCAAACTTGAATCGATTGAATTAGACGAAGATGTACAACCTGAAAATTCGCACGTTTCACGTACAGTCGTTGAAGATGATGCAGGCGATGAAATGGAAATTTTGCGCCATTCTTTACCTTATGGTGATGGCAAAGGCGATCAGGGTTTATTCTTTATTGCCTATACCAAAGATTTGAGCATTATTGATGCCATGTTAGAACGTATGTTTGGTACTTCAGGTGATGGCATCCACGATCGTTTATTGCATTTCGTCACCGCCTTGGATGGTGCATATTACTTTGCCCCGAGTGAGGAGTTGCTAGAAGAAGTTTTGGAAGACTAATCTGCAATTAGTATGAAGTCGTAAAATATCAGCGACTTCATACTGATTTATCGTTTCTTTTGGACTGCACTATAAAATTGCCTGTCTACGCAAGAATAATCTTCATCAAGTCACAACGGATTTGGTAACACGTTTTGATGTGATTGCGATTGAAGATTTGAATGTTAAAGGCATGTTGAGGAATCGTAAAC
>NZ_JAYFSK010000057.1:0-15894 GCF_041464035.1 Acinetobacter sp. AL9
GAAAATGTATATCGTTGGCAGAAGAAATTATTTAGACCAATTATCAAAAGCTTCATTGATGACTTTATTCTCGATAAAAATCATCTGCTACCACAGAGAATCTTTAAATAATAGTGCGTAAGTCCTATATTATTTAAATATAGTATATTTATTATGCTAATATTTTGACCAGATTTAAATTGAGTGTGAGTTCTGCCATGAAATTGATTCAGTTGTTATGTTTATCGGTTTTGCTGACCTTTGCCAGTCTATCTCCAGCAATGGCAGAGAGCAAAAAAGATCCACTTTTTGTCTTGCTTACCAGCAGTGATGCGCACCGCACCAAAATGGCAATTGGCATGAGCAATAACCAATTTGGCAAAGGTCATCCACTGACGATTTATTTGGTCGATCAAGGCGTAATGTTGGCATCTAACCGCTTTGAACATAAATATGCAGAGCATCAGAACATGCTGAAAAGTATTATCGCCAAAGGTGGTGATGTGTATATCTGCAAAATGTGTATGGAGCAGTACGGTGTTGTTGAAGGTGACTTAATGAAAGGTCTGAAATATGCCAATCCAGATGCTATGGGTGAAGCAATTTTCCGTCCAGGCACTCAGACACTGAGCTGGTAATTCGGCTGCTTGAAATGCAAAAGCCTTGTTGAAAAACAGGGCTTTTTTATTGCGGAATTTCTAGCGCATGGCGTATTTTTTTAAACGATAATCCAGTGCAGCGCGGGAAATTCCCAATAAGCGTGCCGCTTCAGATACATTGTGTTTGGCTTTTTGCATCGCGGTGATAATCAGTTGTTGCTCATGCTGTTCTAAATCAAAACCTTCAGTTAAAAGCGTGTCTAAATCTACGCTGTCTTGCTCATCTACAGTATGGTCGCTGTGCATTTGCGGAAACAGGGCATTCAGTTTAATCAGTTGTTGATCTTCCGTCAGTAGTACCGCACGTTCGAGCAGGTTTTCCAGTTCACGAATATTGCCAGGCCACGCATAGCTTTGCATAAAGTTAGTGGCTTTTTCACTGACGCCTTGAATTTGTTTGTCATACATTTTTTCAAAGCGTTTTAAGAAATGTGCAACCAATAATGGTAAATCTTCACGGCGTTCACGCAGCGGTGGAATCTGCACAGGAAAAATGTTTAAACGGTAATATAAATCGGCACGGAAACGACCTGCTTTAACCGCTTGTTCTAAATCTTCATTGGTTGCAGCAATCACGCGAACATCAATATGACGGGTTTGCGAATCTCCAACGCGTTCCACTTCACCTTCTTGTAGCACACGCAGCAAAGCCGCTTGAGCGCGTGGCGAAAGTTCAATCACTTCATCTAAAAAAATAGTACCGCCATGGGCGCGTTCAAATTTACCTAAGCGTGATTGATGTGCACCTGTAAATGCACCTTTTTCAACACCAAACAGTTCAGATTCAATCAGTTCAGGCGGAATTGCCGCACAGTTGACCGCAACAAAAGCATGTTCTTTACGTTGACTGAGTTCATGCACACCACGGGCAAAGGCTTCTTTCCCGACCCCTGTTTCACCTTGCAGCAAAATCGACACTTTTGCACCTGCCGCTTTTTTGAGTAAGTCACACACCCGTTGATAAGCCGCCGATTGTCCGACTGAGCTGAACATGCTGTAGTCATTTTTACTGGTGGCATAAATCGACTTTTTCAGTTCATACAATTCGGCTTGCAGTGCAATGAGTTCCTGTTCCATCGGTTCAGGCGACATGAACTGAATCAGCTCATCGGCATTTTCCCATTCACTGAGTTGTTTACCAATAATACGGCAATGCTCACGCCCGCAGGCTTTACATTCCACTTCCTGATAAATAATGGTCATGCCTGTGGCAAAACTGCTGTAACCGCAAGCATAGCCCAGCAGCATCCAGCAGGAAGGTTCGTGACTCAGTCCAAATTGCTCAACATGCACATCGGCTTCAAAAGAGTTATGCCAGTTTAAGTCTGCATAAAACTGTTTTTTCTTTTGATTTAAAATCAATTGATTGGCAGAAACTTGCACCATGCCACGAATACCGTGCATTTGCGGCCCTGCCATAAAAGCCTGTTCTTCATTTAAACCTGGGCGCATTTTAGTAGTGACTTCTGCATCTTTCAGACCTGCCTGATAGCCCAAACGAATAAAAAAGCGTTTGGTGCGTTCCATTCCAATCATATTGGCAAGGTCTTTACGCAAATAGCCCATGATGCTGGTATGCATCAGCAACATGCGATATTCATCAAACCAGATTTGTCCACGCTCAGTGTCAAAATGTAGTTTGGAAAGCAGGTCGTGAATTTCCTGAGGATGACCTGCATATTTGCCGCTGCTGTCGTATTTTACTCGTACCATGCGCCGTGTTTAATCCATTAAATTCGAGGCTGTTTAGCCATCTTATGCAAATTCGTGAAAATTCAATAATACCTAAACAGCATCATGCCAAACCTTAAAGGTATTCGGCTGTATCTCTATGTTTTTGTTGTTTTTATTTCATCTTTATCATAAGCGAATTGCATAAAGCCCAAGGGTAAATTTTTGTATCTGTACGGGCTGTATTTCATCAAATCATGAAATCTTAAATTTTTTAAACATCAAAATTCATCAAATCATGAAATCCAAATTCTTATAAAAACACTCAGATTTTTTAAGTTTCTGTTTTTCAATGTTTTTATAAAGTTGGCACGCTTGTTGTAATAGTAAAAGTAAGCAACAGATGCATGAAGCAACTGAAGCAAGTTCTGAATGAATCAGATCTTGTAGGAGAACAATATGAAGGATGCAACAGGCGCATTGCCCTTAACCAAATATATTCGGGTAACGGGCGATATTAATGCCGCATTTGTCGAGTTCGACTTTGCCATTCACGATCCCACTTTATATGTGGAGTTGGTGTTACCGCAGCAAGCATTCCGCGAGTTCTGCGCAACCAATCAAGTGGTGGAAATGAGCGAACAACAGCAAGCCGTGAATGATGCTGAAGAAGACAAATGGCGTTACGGCATTGAACACGACACTTTAGTCGGTGCACAGCGATACAACATTGATCATGAAGATCAACACTGAATGCTTAAGGAGATAAGCGATGACTTTAGAAATTAAAACAGCGGGTATTGAGCCAATTCGTCAAAACTATGCCTATATTGAGCGCCGTTTTGGCAACAAGCCAGCCACCCGTTATCAGGAAGTCAGTTTTGATATTCAGGCGGAAACCAACTTTCACTATCGTCCGCTGTGGAAACCTGAAAAAACCTTAAATGATAAAACCCATACTGCAATTGAAATGCAGGATTGGTATGCATTTAAAGACCCGCGTCAGTTTTATTACGGAACTTATGTGCAGCATCGTGCGCGTTTGCAGGACATTGCCGAAAGTAACTTTAGCTTTTTTGAAAAGCGTCAGTTGGCAGAGCATATTTCTGAAGATGTCAAAGCCAAAGTGATTGCCTTGTTTTTGCCGTTTCGTCATATCGAACAGACTGCCAATTTACACATGATGTCGGGCAGTGCTTATGGTTATGGCACGGTGCTGACCCAAGCCTGTATTTATGCTGCGATGGATCGTTTAGGGATGGCGCAGTACATCTCACGGGTTGGTTTGGCACTCGATGGCAACACGGGCGAATCTTTAATTCCAGCCAAACAAGCATGGATGCAGGATGAAGCATGGCAAGGACTGCGCAAGTTGTGTGAAACCAGTTTGATCGAGCAGGACTATTTCAAACTGTTTTTATTACAAAACTTGGTGATTGACAGCTTTATGAGCGAATTGGTTTACACCCAATTTGATCAATGGCTGGCACAGCATCAAGCACGTGACTTGGCGATGCTGATGGAATTTATGCAGGAAGCCATGGCAGATTTACGCAAATGGTCAGACAGCGTATTTAAAACCGCAGCTGCAGAATCTGCACATAACAAACAATTGTTGAGCCAGTGGTTAGCCGAATATTTACCTGAAGTGAAAGCGGCATTTGCAGCGTGGGCAGCTGAGGCGTTGTCTGCAGATGCAGTCGACATTGCAGAACAAAAACTGCTGGAACGCAGTAAAAAAATTGGCATCGAACTCGAACAAATTTTGCAGGCTTAAGGAGAAGCAGCATGTCTAAGGTTTATCTCGCATTACAGGACAATGACACGTCGCGCTACATCATTGAAGCGATTGAAGAAGACAACCCAGATGCCACGATTCAATATCTGCCAGCCATGATTCGGGTAGAAAGCGAAACAGGTCTGATTGTTAAAGCAGAAACGGTATCTGAAAAACTTGGACAAGATTGGGATATTCAGTCTTTACAACTCAACATGATTACGTTGGGCGGCAACGTCGAAGAAGATGATGACAGTTTCCGTTTGCACTGGAACTAGGAATAAGGATGTGCACTGAGCCAATTTGAGTACAGTGCCGCCAGAACATATTGCTGCATAGATTGCCGCTAAAAAATTTAAGGATGATGAGCATGAATTCACAAGTTAAAATCCCAGCAAAAAAACTGAATGCCAAAGACCGTTATCGCGCACTTACTCGTGACTTGGATTGGGACTTTTCTTATGCAGACCGCAAAGAAGCCTTTCCATACGAAGAATTTGAAGGCATTAAAATTACAGACTGGTCTAAATGGGAAGATCCATTCCGTTTAACCATGGATGCTTACTGGAAGTATCAGGCAGAAAAAGAGAAAAAACTTTACGCCATTTTTGATGCTTTTGCACAAAACAACGGTCAAATGAACGTGACCAATGAGCGTTATTTGAATGCCATCAAACTGTTTTTAACTGCGGTAACTCCGCTTGAGTATCAGGCATTCCAAGGTTATGCACATGTAGGGCGTCAGTTCAGTGGTGTAGGTGCACGTATCGCATCACAAATGCAGTCGATTGATGAATTACGTCACGTGCAGACGCAAATTCATGCCATGAGCCATTACAACAAATTCTTTGATGGTTTTCAGGATTGGTCGCACATGCATGACCGCGTTTGGTACTTGTCTGTACCAAAATCTTTCTTTGAAGATGCGCGTTCAGCAGGGCCGTTTGAGTTCTTGTTAGCCATTAGCTTTGCCTTTGAATATGTATTGACCAACTTGTTGTTCGTACCGTTCATGTCAGGTGCAGCACACAATGGCGATATGGCAACGGTCACCTTTGGTTTTAGTGCACAGTCCGATGAAGCACGTCACATGACTTTAGGTCTAGAAATCGTGAAATTCTTGTTAGAACAACACGAAGATAACGTGCCAATCGTACAGGAATGGATTGATAAGTGGTTCTGGCGTGGGACTCGTCTGTTATCTATAGTTGGCATGATGATGGACTACATGCTGCCAAACAAAGTGATGTCGTGGAAAGAAGCGTGGGAAACCTACTTTGAAGAAGCGGGCGGTGCGTTATTTAAAGACTTGAGCCGTTACGGTATTCGTATGCCGAAATATTCAGAAGTAATTACCAAAGAAAAAGAACACGTGTCGCATCAAGCGTGGTGGATTTTCTATAACTTCGGTCATGCAGCAGGTTTCCATACTTGGATTCCAACCGATCAGGAAATGGATTGGTTATCTGAAAAATATCCAGACACCTTTGACAAATACTACCGTCCAAAGTGGGAGTTAGCACGCAAGATGGAAGCAGAAGGCAAGCGTTTCTACAGCGCAGGCTTACCGCAATTGTGCCAAATTTGCCAAGTGCCAATGACTTTCACCGAAATGGATGGCGATCCGACCATGTTTACGTATCGTGAGTCTGTTTATAAAGGCGAGCGTTACCACACCTGTTCAGATGGTTGTCACGATATTTTTGAACGTGAACCTGAAAAATATGTGCAGGCATGGTTGCCAGTGAACCAAATTCTACAAGGCAACTGTGGTGGCTTAGATTTGGAAAACATGCTGCGCGAATATTATCGCTTCAATGTCGGTGCAGATAACTTGGATATTGAAGGTTCACTAGACCAGCAACGCTGGAAAAAATGGAAAGGTGATGCGGCTTAACGCTCATTCACTATCTAAAGTAAATATCTAAAATTTAAGTTATTTCAAGATTCAAATTTAAAAGGATTTCGGTTTGAGTCATTTGCGGCTCAAACCACCCCAATACGGAGAATGACCATGTCAGTACGCGCTATTCGCCCAGATTACGACTTTGAACCACGCGACCTACAAAAACACTATGGCGACAACATTTTGGTGTATGTGGGTTGGGATCATCACACTTTATATTGTTCTGCACACGCCATGTTGGTTTCGCCGCAGCAAACCTTTCAGGAATTTTTGGATCAGCAAATGCAGGCGGGTTTCCATCAACATCCTGACTTTGAAAACATTAAATGGGATGAAGTGCAATTTACTTTAAACAAACAGGTAATTCAGCCACGCCCTGAACAGACCTTGGCAGAAATTGGCTTCGATCAAAAATCACTACTGCGTTTTGTGACCCCAGGACTGAATGGGTACAAGGGCGCACACGTTTAAAACAGTAAGATCACAACAAAATAAAGACAGCAAAGCACAGTCAGTAAGTACAAGACAGGAGGTCGCAGATGAGCTATCAAGTCACAATTGAGCCAATTGGCACAACCATTGAGGTTGAAGAAGATCAAACCATTTTAGATGCCGCGTTACGTCAGGGCGTGTGGTTGCCATTTGCTTGTGGGCATGGCACTTGCGGCACTTGTAAAGTCCAAGTCACCGATGGTTATTATGATGTGGGCGAAGCGTCACCTTTCGCGCTGATGGATTTAGAGCGTGAAGAACACAAAGTGTTGGCGTGCTGCTGTAAGCCAGAATCAGACATGACCATTGAAGCCGATGTCGATGAAGACCCTGATTTCTTGGGATATTTGGTTCAGGATTATCAGGCCAAAGTCCTTGAGGTAAAGGACTTATCTCCAACCATTAAAGGTGTACGCTTGCAGTTAGACCGCCCGATGGAGTTTCAGGCAGGTCAATACATTAACGTGCAATTCCCGGGTATTGAAGGCACGCGTGCGTTTTCTATTGCCAATGCGCCAAGCGAACTCGGTATTATTGAATTGCATATCCGTCATGTGGTGGGCGGTAGTGCAACGACTTATGTGCATGAGCAGCTTGCGGCAGGCGACGCACTGGAAATTTCAGGGCCATACGGACAATTCTTTGTACGTAAATCGGATGATCAGGATGCGATTTTTATTGCAGGTGGTTCAGGTTTATCTAGCCCGCAATCTATGATTTTAGACTTACTAGAGTCGGGTGATACCCGCACCATTTACCTATTCCAAGGTGCGCGTGATGTTGCGGAATTATATAACCGAGAACTGTTTGAGCAGTTAGTCAAAGACTATCCAAACTTCCGCTACATTCCTGCATTAAATGCACCTAAAGCAGAAGACCATTGGACAGGATTTACAGGCTATGTGCATGAAGCGGTTGCCGATTATTTTGAGCAGCGTTGCGGTGGACACAAAGCCTATTTATGCGGCCCACCAGTCATGATTGATGCAGCAATTTCGACCTTAATGCAAAGCCGTTTGTTTGAACGTGATATTCACACTGAACGCTTCTTGAGTGCTGCCGATGGTGCAAGTGGTCAGTCACGTTCAGCATTGTTTAAACATATTTAACACATATTTAAAAGTGGATAGGTGCTGCAATATTGTACTGAGCCTATCGAATTGCAATAGATAAAAAGTTTCCAAGGAAGTCGGTCAGTGTTGAGGCATTTAGCTCAGCACTGACACCATCATCAACACAGTAAGGCAGTGTCAAAAGCCAAAATAGCAATGCGACAACCAGCAAAGCCAAAATAGCCAAGGAGAGTTACATGGACCGTCAACAAATTGATACTTTAGTGAAGGAAATGAACGTAGACACCGCTACACGCCCTGTCGATCAGCGTGTGCAGCAAATAGTGGTGCGTTTAGTGGCAGATTTATTTCAAGCCATTGAAGATTTAGACATTCAGCCTTCAGAAGTGTGGAAAGGTCTGGAATATATTACCGATGCAGGCAAAGCCAATGAACTTGGTTTACTTGCAGCAGGTTTGGGTTTAGAACATTATCTAGATTTACGTGCCGATGAAGCCGATGCCAAAGCAGGCGTAACAGGCGGTACACCACGTACCATTGAAGGGCCACTTTATGTTGCAGGTGCGCCTGAATCAGTCGGTTTTGCGCGTATGGATGATGGTTCAGAATCAGACCATTTAGATACGTTAATTATTGAAGGTACAGTCACTGACACCAATGGCAATATCATTGAAAATGCCAAAGTCGAAGTTTGGCATGCCAACGGTTAGGTAACTATTCATTCTTTGATAAATCTCAGTCTGACTTTAACTTACGCCGTACTATTTTCAGTGATGCCAATGGTAAATATGTGGCGCAAACGACCATGCCAGTCGGTTATGGCTGCCCACCAGACGGCACGACTCAAGCTTTATTAAACAAACTAGGTCGTCATGGCAACCGTCCATCTCACGTGCATTACTTCATTTCTGCACCAGGTTACCGCAAACTCACTACGCAATTTAACATTGAAGGTGATCAATACCTGTGGGATGACTTCGCATTTGCGACCCGTGAAGGTCTGGTTGCAACAGCGGTAGATGTGACCGATGCTGCAGAAATTCAGCGCCGTGGTTTAGACAAACCATTTAAGCACATCACCTTTAACTTTGAATTAGTCAAAGACACTGCAAATGCACCATCGACTGAAGTTGAACGTCGTCGTGCAAGTGCTTAATCCCACACCTTAAAACACAAAGTTTTAACACGTTCGCCAATACAGCATCAGCAAGTTCTTTGTTGATGCTGCCCTTAAAAGTCGGCTGTTCGCGCATGAATGATTCAGGCGCAGCAGGCAGACTTCATCAAAATTTCTATTGAATAGGATGTTCTATGAATAACAAAATTTGGGCACTCATGCTTTTGGGTGTCATGGCGACACACGTCAATGCAACAGAAAACGGTTTAGATACATTTGGATTAGGCGCAGAAGGCATTGCAGCAGGGGCTTTACCACCAGCTGGGGTATACTTACTCAACTACTATCAGAACTATCATGCCAGTGAGTTTAAAGACGGCCCAGACAATTTCCATGCCGATGTGAATGTCTATATTCCACGTTTGGTATGGATGACCCCCCAACACATTGCAGGCGGTCAGTTGGGTTTATATGCTGCACAGCCTTTGGTCGATTTGCGTTTAAATGTGATGGGCATGTCAGACTCTAACAGTGGTTTGGGCGATTTGATTATTGGCAGCATGTTGGGTTGGCATAAAGGCAATCATCACAGTGTAGCTGCTTTAGAAGGTGTGCTCGCAACAGGCGATTATGAAGATGCCAATCCACAACGTCCTGTAGTTGCCAACTTAGGTAAGAACTACAACACCATTCGTCCTATCTTTGCGTATTCTTATTTGCAGCCGCAAGGTTGGGAGTTTTCCACCAAAATGTCTTATAGCTTCAACAGTGAAAATGACGACACAAATTATCAGTCGGGGGATTATTTCGCTGGAGATTATGCAATCGGTTATCAATTGAATGATCAAGTCAAATTGGCACTCGAAGGTTATGTATTTAAACAAACCACAGATGATGAAGTGAATGGTGTCAGTATTGGCAATAAAGGACAGGCTCTATCTTTTGGTCCCGCGATTCAATACAAACGTGATAATTGGTCTTTGGAAGCAAAGTTTTTGAAAGAAACCGAAGTGGAACATCGTCCTGAAGGACACTCTTCGACTTTGAAATTGGTTTGGGCTTTTTAAAGCCCGAACCTGATTCTGCAGTGTTGCACATCAAGCTATCTTACAAAACAAAGTCAAGTTGAAAGACTTGGCTTTTTTGCAGCATCATTTTTCAAGATGGCTTGCTTCTAATTACGTGCTTCCATAAGTTGAGTTTGGTGGACTGAATTTTTAATCTCTCACGTGTTGCACTTATGCGCTAAGATTAGGCATAGCAACAGGGTGCGTATTGCGAGCAGGAGAGCCATTTTGAATCAAATAATGGATGCCGATGTAATTATTATTGGTGGCGGACAAGCAGCATTGGCCACGGCTTACTTTTTAAAACGGCAAAAAATCAATTTTCTGATCTTGGATAATCAAACGCAGTCGGGCGGTGCGTGGCAACATGCGTGGGATTCTTTACAGCTGTTCTCTCCAAATACATGGAGTTCTTTGTCCGGCTGGTTAATGCCAAAAACCGAACAGGAATATCCGAAACGATTAGAAGTGATTGACTATTTAACAGCGTATGAAACACGCTATCAATTTCCTGTGCTGCGTCCTGTGCAGGTCGAAAAAGTCCTGAAGGAAGGCAATGATTTAATTGTGTGTTCGGCACAGCAAAGCTGGCGAGCCAAAGCCGCTGTGAGTGCTACTGGAACGTGGAGTCAGCCTTTTATTCCTGCTTATACAGGACGCGAACGCTTTTTAGGCACACAAATTCATTCGGCTCATTACCGCAATGCCAATGCTTTTCAGGGCAAAAGAGTCATGATTGTCGGCGGGGGTAACTCAGGCGCACAAATTTTGGCAGAAGTGTCTAAAGTGGCCGAAACTTTTTGGGTTACACAGCAACCGCCAAGTTTTTTAGCCGATGATGTAGATGGACGGGTTTTATTTTTACGTGCCACGGAGCGCTTAAAAGCCCAGCAGGAAGGTCGCAGTATTGAACAACCGATCGGTGGTTTGGGCGATATTGTGATGATTCCAAGTGTCAAAGAAGCACGGCAACGTGATGTATTACATGGTCTGCCGCCATTTGACTATTTAACCGAACATAGTGCAGTTTGGGCAGATGGGCGCGAACAGGAAATTGCTGCCATTATTTGGTGCACAGGTTTTAAGGCAGCATTGTCGCATTTACAAAGTTTGAATGTGGTTAATGCACAAGGCACAGTCGATGTGTTAGAAAATCGAGCGTTACAACAGCAAAATTTATGGTTGGTTGGTTATGGCGATTGGACAGGCGCAGCCTCGGCAACTTTAATTGGTGTTTCCCGAACCGCACGGAATGTGGCAGAGCAAATTGCTGCGTATTTGCAGACAACAGCGTAAAGTCATTAACGTGACAAAAACTGTGTTTAAAAAATGAATCATGCAATTTCAGCCATAAAAAAGCCCTCTGTAGAAGAGGGCAAGAGGGTAACTCAAAAAATTAAAGATGCTCAATCATAATAAGGTGACAGTCAGGACTTACTGTTTTGGTAAATCAAACCAAATGAACTGGCTGTCTTCTTTTGCTTCAATCACAGCATTATCAGCAAATAACAAAGCATCGCCCGCTTTAACTGTTTGCTCGCCAATGGTGATTTCACCACGAATTACATGCACATAGTTTACCGCTTGTGTTGCTGTAACTTCTAAACGATGTCCAGTTTCTAAAACAGCTGCTTTTACTTCTGCCTGTTGACGAATGTGCATTGGGGCATTGTCATTCGGGCCGACAATTAAATGCCACTGGTTGGGTGCTGTATTTGGGTCACGTTGAATTTGCTGATACGTCGGCTCTGCATCGCGTACATTCGGCTGAATCCAAATTTGCAGCATGTGTACTTCTTCATCACCATTGTTAATTTCGCTGTGCTGAACGCCTGTACCTGCGCTCATTAACTGCCATTCACCTGCAGTAATATGGCGTTCATTGCCCATGCTGTCGCGGTGGGAAATCGTACCACTTAATACACAAGTCAAAATTTCCATGTTGTCGTGTGGGTGAGTACCAAAACCATTATGTGCGGCAATACGGTCATCGTTAATGACACGTAAGGCACTAACACCCATATATTTCGGGTTATACCAATTACCAAAAGAGAAACTATGTTTGGTGTCTAACCACCCCATTTTCACATGACCACGATCTTCACTACGGTGTAAATAAGCATTCATGATAATGTTCCTATCATTTTTTTAACTTGAACTAATCTTAATCTTTTCACCGCAGCCGACCTAGAGGCGAACTGCAACATGCCGTTCTAAAATTGCAACATGTGTAGATTTTTTGCAGAACCTAGACATTTTAGAGTTTTATCGCGGCATTAAAAAACCCACGTAAAAACGTGGGTCTTTTGCGGTTTAAAGCGATCACTGATTATTCAAGGAATTTTACAGTCACGCCAGAACGTACTTTACGACCTAAATCGTTTGCATCCCAGTTGGTTAAACGGATACAACCATGCGACGCCGTTTTTGAAATGGTCGATGGGTTTGGTGTGCCGTGAATACCGAATGATTTTTTACTTAAACCAATCCAGATATTCCCCACAGGGCCGTTAGGGCCTGGTGGTAAAGACAGCGGTTTTAAGTTTTTGCCCTGAATAAAGTTACTTGGTGAATAGCTGTACCATGGGTTTGGTGCAACACCTGTCACTTTATAAGTACCTGTTGGCGATGGAGTATCTGCACTGCCAATGGTTGCTGGGAATGAGCCGACCATTTGGTTTTGTTTGTTGAACAAATACAGTTGTTTTGCACCTTTGTGCGCCACAATCAGGTGAATGTCTTCAGGTAAGTCATTGCGAACGTTGGTCACCAATAACTTTTCACCCACTTTATTAAATGTTGCATTCGGATTTAATTTCTTTAAGAAATTTTCATCCATGTGGAATTTTTCACCTAACATTTCACTTACGCGGGTGTAGTACAAGCCTTTCATTTTGGCTTGTTCTGCATAGTCATGCGGAATAGATTTCGCATAAGGACCTTTTAAGTCCGCTTCAGTAACCGTGTATTCTACAAATGCAGGACGTGAACCTTGACGTGCAACCAACGCATCCCAAGTTTCTTTGGTTAAAATACCCGTTGGGCTAATGCCATTCATTTGCTGGAATGATGCAATTGCTTTTAGGGTGTTCTTACCACTAGTGCCATCAATTGCACCTGGAGAAGCATGTGAATTGTTCAGCATCACGTGTGCACGTGCATACACAGGGAACTGACCTTTACCAATATTTTCATACCAAGTGGCATTATTTAAACCATCTAAAGTCCATGAAGCTTTTGGTGCTGCTGTGTTGGATGTAGCAGTTTGGCTTGCAGAGCTTTTTGTTGGTGCAGTGCCTACATCGGCAGTGGTATCTTCAGTTTTGTGTAGATCATCTAAGGTTTTTGAAGCCTTATTTAAATCATTTTGTTCTTGTTGCGTAATAGCAGTGTCTGTTGCATTTAGATTATTTTGTGCAGCCGATGCTTCTGTCGCTAAAGGATCAATCGGATCTTCAATAGCGGTATTGCTAATCACTTGTGGATTTAACGGTTGTTCAGCAGTAGATGCAGCAAAAGTAGTCCCTGCAAAAATGCAACTTAAACTCATTGCGAGTATTGTGCGAACCAACATGTAATTCAACCTTGAGAATTATTCATTTACATAGATAAAAACTAGCCAAGTATTGCAGAAAAACTAAGGAGATGCAGTAGTTGTTTTGTGTAAATATGCAAGATAACCCCAATTTTACAGAGACTTTTGTTTGTGTGATGTATTTCACATAAACGTAAGCTGAATTTGAACACTTAGAATAGGCTGAAAAGACGAGCAAGAAATGAAGTTATTAAAACTTCAACCTTTTTGATATGATGGCTGCAAGATTGAAAATGAGTTGGGAAAGTAAATGACGACCTTAAAAAATGATCGTTTTCTTCGTGCCTTATTACGTGAGCCAGTAGATTGCACGCCCGTATGGATGATGCGTCAGGCAGGACGTTATTTACCAGAATATCGTGCTACACGTGCGCAGGCAGGAGATTTTCTTTCTCTATGCAAAAATACTGAATTTGCCTGTGAAGTGACTTTACAGCCTTTGCGTCGTTATGAATTAGATGCTGCGATTTTATTTTCAGATATTTTAACTGTACCCGATGCATTAGGCTTAGGTCTGTATTTTGAAGTAGGCGAAGGGCCAAAGTTTCATAAAACGGTGCGTACCGAGCAAGACGTTGCCAATTTACCTAAATTTAATGCCAAGTCAGACTTAGACTATGTCATGAATGCAGTATCGACCATTCGTTCTGCTTTGGGCGGACAAGTGCCTTTAATTGGTTTTTCAGGTAGTCCATGGACTTTGGCAACGTATATGGTTGAAGGTGGTTCAAGCAAAGATTTCCGTTTCACCAAAAACATGATGTACGCACAGCCTGAAGTTTTACATGCACTATTAGACCGTTTGGCCGATGCAGTGACCGAATACTTAAATGCACAAATTGATGCAGGCGCACAGGCAGTACAAATTTTTGATAGTTGGGGCGGTGCATTGGCCCATCGTGAATATCTTGAATTTTCACTCCACTATATGCAGAAAATTGTGTCAGGTCTGCAACGTGAAAAAGATGGACGTAAAATCCCTGTTATTTTATTTACCAAAGGTGGCGGTCAATGGCTGAAGCCAATGATTGCAACAGGTGCAGATGCTTTTGGTCTGGACTGGACAACACCGTTAAATGTCGCACGTCAAACGGTGAGTGGTCGTGCCGCATTGCAAGGTAACTTAGATCCAGCGACTTTATATGGTTCACCTGAAGCAATTGCTAAAGCGACACGTGCGATGCTAGATGATGCCTATGCCAATGGTGAAAAAACAGGTTATGTGGCCAACTTAGGTCATGGCATTACCCAATGGGTAGATCCTGAACGTCCTAAAGTATTTATCGACACGGTTCATGAATACAGTGCCAAATATCTATAATCACGTAATGATATAGATGGATTCTCTGTCGATGTATCGGTGTAATCTCAGCTTCAGTCAGGTCATCACATCATGTGGATAACATGGCTAAAGTCAGGACTTGAGTTTTCGACTAAGGCAGCTTCGGCTGCCTTATTTGGAATTTTATTGCTGATTGCATTTGCACTGACCGCCTCAATGGGCAGTCAGGAATATTTCGGATTTTTCCGTTACGACTATTTATTGTTTTATGCCTTAATTATTCAAGTTTGTCTTTTATATTTAAAACTAGAATCTTGGGCAGAAGCCAAAGTCATCGCTTTGTTTCATATTTTGGCGATGATCATGGAAATTTTTTTAACTCATCCACAAATTGCATCGTGGCAATATCCTCAACCTGCCGTCTTTAAAATTATGACCGTGCCGCTATTTGCAGGCTTTATGTATTCTGCGGTGGGCAGTTTTTTTGCACGTTCTTTGCGTTTGTATCGGGTATCTTTGCTGAATTTGCCGACTTTTAGCAATATGTTGGCTTTGGCAGTGTTGTCTTATATCAACTTCATGAGCAAGTTTTTTATCCCCGATATTCGTTATTGCTTGTTTGCTTGGAGTGTCGTAATTTTCTGGAAAACCAAAATTCGGTTTCAATTACAGCAGCATCTATTACAACTGCCGATGTTACCTATATTACTGCTGTTGGCATTTATTATTTGGGTGGCAGAAAACATTAGTACCTTTTATCAAATTTGGTTGTATCCAAGTCAGGTCGATGCGTGGCACATGGTCGGCTGGGGCAAACTCGGTTCTTGGTATTTATTGCTGTTACTGAGTCTGGTTCTGGTCATGAAAATTTTGGGTTATCGCGATTCCCAAGGTCAGTGGAGACTGAAAGCTGAAAATCAGCAGCACTAAATCTTAATACGACCTCGAACATAGAGAATCTATCTTTAAACTTAAATCCAAATTTGAAGATAAAATCAATCATCGCTACAAAATGCACAAAAAATAATGCCTGATTTTGTGATAAATGTTTTGCCTTCTGAGTGACATCTCGCTATCTTAAAATAGTGTAATAAAAATTACACATAGCAATAAAGAATAACGATTCGAAGCATAATTTTTCGAATAATATAGGACTTACGCACTATTATTTATAGATTCTCTGTGGTAGCAGATGATTTTTATCGAGAATAAAGTCATCAATGAAGTTTTTGATAACTGGTCTAAATAATTTCTTCTGCCAACGATATACATTTTC
>NZ_JAYFSK010000058.1:0-15545 GCF_041464035.1 Acinetobacter sp. AL9
TCATGAGAAAGCCCATATAAATGGGTAATGTACAAGTTGCTGTAGAAGCATGTTTAATTCGTCTGATCACAGATACTTTATAACGTATTTTAATACTTTTTTGAATCCGTCAATGCGTAAGTCCTATTTTGTATAAAATACAAACAAAAATCGCAGGTCATACAATTTTTTTTTAAACTGCGACTATCACTAAGTGACTGCAATACATTCTTTAAATTTATAAATAAAATTACTTATTTATATTAAATGTAAATTTTATCAAATAGTAAAATTTAATTCTAAAAATAAGCAACTGGTCAGTTTCCTCGCAAAATTTTTAAAAAATTTATGCAATACAAGGGTATGATGTGCTCAATTTAGCTTTTGAGTGCTCACTTTATGTCCAATTGGTTTCCCAAATGGCGCCCTTATGAAGGCAACATTGATGCGCGTCCTGTAGGGACCAATGAGTATCTACCGCCTGCACAAACCGTTGTATTGGGGATACAACACGCGTTTGCCATGTTTGGTGCTACGGTACTTGCACCTTTCTTAATGGGCTTTGACCCGAACCTTGCCATTTTAATGTCAGGGATTTGTACCATCCTGTTCTTTTTCATGACAGGTGGGCGCGTTCCAAGTTATTTAGGTTCGAGCTTTGCCTTTATTGGGGTAGTGATTGCTGCCACAGGCTATGCAGGTGCAGCAGGTGGTTTAAATGCCAATATTGGGGTCGCGGCAGGCGGGATTATTGCCTGCGGTATTTTATATGCCCTGATTGGCTTTTTGGTGATGGCCACAGGCACCCGCTGGATTGAAAAATTGATGCCACCTGTAGTGACAGGTGCAGTGGTGATGATCATTGGTTTAAACCTTGCCCCAGTCACGGTCAAAGCCGTTGCAGGCAATCCATTTAATATGTGGATGGCATTGGTAACTGTACTATGTATGGGCATGATTGCCGTGTTTACCAAAGGTTTACTGCAACGCCTCTTGCTTTTAATTGGCTTACTCATGTCGTATCTGATCTATTTTATGGTCACCAATGTCATGGGTTGGGGGACGCCAATTAACTTCACACCAATTCAGCAAGCCGCGTGGTTTGGTGTTCCAGACTTTCATGCGCCTGTATTTGATGTGAATGCCATGCTGATTATTGCCCCAATTGCTTTCATTTTGGTGGCCGAAAACTTGGGACACATTAAAGCAGTCGGAGCAATGACAGGTGAAAACCTCGATCCACACATTGGTAAAGCCTTTGTAGCCGATGGTGTTGCCACAACACTCGCAGGTGGTGTCGGTGCGCCGGGTATGACCACCTATGGTGAAAACATTGGGGTGATGGCTGTTACCCGCGTGTATTCCACGATTATTTTTGTGGTGGCGGGGATGTTTGCTATTTTCCTTGGCTTATCACCAAAATTTGGGGCAATCATCCATACCATTCCTACCGCCATTTTAACGGGCGCTTCGATTGTGGTATTTGGTTTGATTACCATTGCTGGCGCGAAAATCTGGATTGAAAACAAAGTCGATTTTTCTAAAAACAAAAACTTGATGGTGGCTGCCGTGACCATTATTTTAGGAACGGGCGACTTTGCGCTGCAACTAGGCAGCTTTAACTTGGGTGGGATTGGTACAGCAACTTTTGCGGCCTTGTTCCTGAACTGGTTCTTTAGTTTGCGTGATCCATCCTAATCAAAACCTACGTTCATCTGCTTGATCTCAAGTTGATGCTAAAGCAATGCAAAAAGACCGAACAACAATGATTGTTCGGTCTTTTTTAGCTCAAACGGTCTGTCTAGAATAAACCGTTTTTAAGAGATCATGCTTTTGCTGTGGCTTATTTCTGTTTTTTAAGCTCTTGCTTAAGTTGCTTCAATTTGCCTTTATGTTTTGAAATCTTTTTCAAACGTGCTTTGATTTGTTGCTTCAAAGATTTAACTTGCTTAGCCATGGTATTACTCCTTAGTAAGGCTATTCGTTGCCATTGTGTTGTTTCACAAAACTACGAATAAATTTTCTTAATTCACGAGCAGCACTAGTATCAAGTTCTTCACATAAACGAATAAATTCATCACGTTCAGTACTATTAATACGAATTAAAAGTTGTCCATCTTTCTTGCCTGTCTTTATTTTTTTGATTTGCTCGTTCATTGCTGATCTCTCCAAAATAAAGACTGCTTTGCAAAAGATGTATATACAATATATATACTTTTTAAAATAAAGCAAACTTACAATATTAAAAAATGTAATAAAATCATATTCTTTTTTTTACCAATTCTTTTTAAAAACCCAGCAAAGCCAAGACAGGCAAGGCTTTGCGCTTAAAACCACCTGCAGAAAAAATAAGCAAATTATTTTTAAAAATTATGCTTTGAATACCAAGATGGCATATAAATACGCGGTTTTACCGCAAAAACGCAAAGTTTGGGCTGCGTTTGAAGCATCGCCCAAACTTAGGGATAGATCAATTAAGGACGGAATTCTTTTAATTCACGCTGAATAAAATGCTGAATCATATCGTGATACAAACGCTCGACCATGTCAGGATCGACTGCATGTTGCAGAGCCAAAGTACGGACTTTTTCAATCACTTCTTTCACGCGCTGCGGTGACTGTACATCTTCCACAGTCTGTTTATGGCGCATGGCCTGATCGACATAAAACTGACGCGATGCAATCAGTTCAATTAAAGCCACATCAATTTGGTCTATTTTGTCACGTGCTTGTTGTAATGAGTTTACTTTTTCATTGTTCATGGGCTTGGGCTACACTTTCAGTTTCGGTTTCGTTTTCACTCTTATACTTTTCTTCTAACACATTACTGAAAATACTTTCAATCATCCACACCCGATATAAGCTGTTAAACACGTAGCTTTGCCCATCTATGCGCAATTCCAACACAGGAAAATCGGGCTGAGATTTCATTTCACACAGCATATCGTTTTCTTTGAGCAACTCGGTCACATCGGCTGTGGTCAGTTGATCTAACTCCAGTTCACGCTGCATACGCTCAAAATGCGCTTTAAAGGATAAATCCTGTCCCCTCGTCCATACCGCCTGCAAAATGCGATACATGGCATCGACACGCTGTTCTTCAGGCGCACTGTAATACAGTTGTGCCATTTGATAAGTCGCCTGCTCAGTCGGGCGGCAAAACGGCGTAAACGCAACATCAGTACGTTTAGATAAACGTGTTGCCAAACTCCAGTCAAACCAGTCGCGTCCATGATAAGACAAGGGATACACATTCAAATGGATATTGTAATAGGCAGCTAATTCTTCTTTGATATACGCCAATAACAACCAAGAAATCGGGTCTTCCAGTGCAATATACAAATCCAGTTCAGGGTCGAGTGCCTGAATTTCATTGAGTTCTTCGGCATCACTAATTAAATGTTCTCGCCATTCAATGTGATTGATCAAGAAAATAGGATTATCGGTGAGTAATTTTTGTTGTTTTAAACGGCGTGTCAAACGCAATAAATCATCGACCGCATGATATTTACGTCCACCAAACTCAAAATAACTGGCCAATACAGGTGCATCATCAAAAACCCGTTCAGGAAAATCCTGAATTTGATGATGACGGCTGGACATGGCATATAAAGTGCGTAATTTACCCGACTGCTTTTGCCACAGCATGTGGAACACATCTTCCAGTAAATACAAGAAATCCTGACCACGTAACGGCGTATGCCGCAAAATGGTTTCTGCCTGCATTAAGGCTTCTGCAGTCGGTGATTCAGGGGTATCGTGAAAACTAAACCGATGTTGTTTGGCAAGAATTTGTGCATCTTGAATACAGTAATTTTGCCATTCTGCAGCCGACATTTGATTCGGTGCATCGCCACTTTGCCGCGAAATCACCACGGTTAAAGGTTTTAATTCATCGGCCAGAATATCTTCTAATTGCGGCAACTGCTGTACCGCCAAATAGCTATATACATCATCTAGACGTAAATACACACTCAGTCCGTGTTCCGTGGGCAACACCGCTTGCCGAGATGGTTTTTGATAAAACCAACTCGATCTGATCGGATCGAACCAACGGCGTAACAGTGACATGAGATCAGCCTCTAAAAAGAAAATCCTTGTGGTTTGGGGACAAGCCACATGCAAATCATGTGCGCTCGTCCTTCAATAGTACACAAGGATTTATATCAATTCATATAAAAATGATCAATTAGACCTCTAAATTCAGATCAGTCACTGCACCTTTTTCTGCGCCCGATGCCAATTTAGCAAATTTCGCCAATGCACCATGGGTATAGTTTGGCTTTGGTTTGACCCATGCCGCTTTACGTGCTGCCATTTCCTTTTCCGACACATGCCAAGTCATTTCACGGGTTTCGGCATTAATCGAAATTTTATCGCCATTTTTCACCAGACCAATTGGCCCGCCTTCATACGCTTCTGGGGTCACATGCCCAATCACAAAACCGTGACTGCCACCCGAAAAACGTCCATCGGTAATTAACGCGACTGAATTACCCAAACCTTTGCCAATAATTGCAGAAGTTGGTTTCAGCATTTCTGGCATACCCGGGCCACCTTTAGGGCCTTCACCACGAATCACCACCACTTCACCTTCTTGCACTTCACCATCTAAAATGCCGCGCATCGCGCCAATTTCACCTTCAAAAACGCGTGCAGGGCCTTCAAAATACAAGCCTTCTTTGCCTGTAATTTTTGCCACTGCGCCCGTAGGTGATAAGTTGCCTTTTAAAACCACCAAGTGCGAATCTTTTTTGATTGGCGCATCAAACGGTAAAATAATTTGCTGACCTTCAGGATAATCGGCAACATCGGCCAAGTTTTCTGCCAAAGTTTTACCTGTAACCGTTAAGCAAGAACCATCGAGCATGCCTGCATCTAACATACGTTTCATCAATGGTTGAATTCCGCCAATGGCAATCAGCTCCGACATTAAATACTTGCCCGATGGACGTACATCGGCCACCACTGGAGTTTCCTGACCAATACGCACGAAATCATCCAGTGTGAGTTCAACCCCTGCAGAATGTGCCATGGCAATCAAATGCAACACACCATTGGTCGATCCACCCAAAGCAATCAGCACTTTAATGGCATTTTCAAAGGCAGATTTGGTCATAATGTCACGTGGTTTAATATCCAGACGTAACAGATTCATGACTGCTTCGCCTGCGCGTTGGCAATCTTCGATTTTATCTTGAGAAACAGCTTCTTGTGCCGAAGACCCTGGTAAACTCATGCCCAATGCTTCAATGGCCGATGCCATAGAGTTCGCGGTGTACATGCCACCACAAGAGCCTGCACCTGGCAAAGCCACTTCTTCAATTTGTTTGACCTGAATTTCGTTAATTTCACCTTTGGCATGCTGACCCACGGCTTCAAACACCGAAATAATATCGGTATGTCCTGCACCCGGTTTAATAGTGCCGCCATAAACAAACAAGCCCGGACGGTTTAAACGCGCCAGTCCCATAATGCAGCCCGGCATGTTTTTATCGCAGCCACCAATTGCAATCACACCATCATAGGCCTGACAGCCCACCACAGCTTCAATTGAGTCGGCAATAATTTCACGTGAAACCAATGAATATTTCATGCCTTCGGTGCCGTTTGAAATACCATCTGAAATGGTGATGGTATTGAAAATAATGCCTTTACCACCCGCCTGATTCACGCCTGTTTCTGCTTCGCGCGCCAAACCATCAATATGCATATTACATGGTGTGACATTGGCCCAAGTCGATGCAATTCCAATAAATGGACGAGTAAAATCTTCATCCTTAAAACCCACCGCACGCATCATGGAACGTGCAGGTGCATTTTCAATGCCTTCATAGACTTCGGCTGAATGTTCGCGGATATTCTGTTTACTCATGGCTGATTCCTTAGCAAGATGGGTGAAATGACGTATTCATCATGACAATTTATTTTATTTTTCATTGTATCGAAAGCAGGTAGGATGTAAACGAAAATGCCTGTCTAATTTCATCGCTCAAATTTGCTGCGATACTGACATCGCTCATTGCAGACACATAAAAAAGCACCCCAATTTTGGAGTGCTTTTTTGTAGCAGCTTAAATTGCCAAGTACTGCTTAGATTTCACGTACCGCACCTTTTGCCGCACTGGTGGTATGCATGGCATAAGCTTTCAACGCTTTAGAAATTTTACGTGGACGTTCTTCTGCAGGATGCCAGCCTTTAGCTTCTTGCGCTTCACGACGTGCCGCCATAGTTGCGTCATCTACCGCCAAGTGAATGCTGCGGTTTGGAATATCAATTTCGATACGGTCACCATCTTCAACCAGACCAATCGCACCACCTTCAGCCGCTTCTGGAGAAACGTGACCAATTGAAAGACCTGAAGAACCGCCCGAGAAACGACCATCGGTCAGTAAGGCACATTCTTTGCCTAAACCTTTCGATTTCAAATAGCTGGTTGGATAGAGCATTTCTTGCATACCTGGGCCACCACGTGGGCCTTCGTAGCGAATCACCACCACATCACCCGCTGTGATTTTACCGCCCAAAATCGCGTCTACAGCAGCATCCTGACTTTCAAAAACACGTGCTGTGCCGTTGAATTTCAAAATAGAATCATCCACCCCTGCAGTTTTTACAATACAGCCATCTAAAGCAATATTGCCGTAAAGTACCGCCAAACCACCATCTTTAGAGAAAGCGTGTTCTGCATTACGAATCACACCATTGTCACGGTCACCATCTAAACGTGAATAGTAACGGTCTTGTGAGAATGCTGTTTGGGTGGGTACGCCGCCCGGTGCAGAACGGAAGAACTGGTAAACGTCTTCATTTTCGGTACGGATGATGTCCCATTTATCCAAAGCATCTTTTAAAGTCGCTTCGTGAACTGTGCCTACTGAAGTGTCCAATAAACCTGCGCGATCCAGCTCGCCTAAAATAGACATAATGCCACCCGCACGGTGTACATCTTCCATGTGAACATCTTGTTTTGCAGGCGCTACTTTACATAAAACAGGCACTTTACGTGATAAACGGTCAATGTCATCCATGGTGAAATCCACACCTGCCTCATTGGCAGCCGCCAACAAGTGCAGTACGGTGTTGGTTGAACCGCCCATGGCAATGTCCAACGTCATAGCATTTTCATAAGATGCTTTGGTTGCAATTGAACGTGGCAATACGCTGTAATCGTCTTGTTCATAATGGCGTTTGGCCAATTCCACAATCAACTGACCTGCTTTATCAAACAGTTTTTTACGGTTGGCGTGAGTTGCTACAATTGAACCGTTGCCCGGTAAAGATAAACCTAGAGCTTCTGTTAAGCAGTTCATTGAGTTTGCAGTGAACATGCCTGAACATGAACCACAAGTTGGACATGCTGAACGCTCATATTCAGCAACTTCTTCATCCGTATAGTTGTCATCTGCCGCCACAATCATCGCGTCAATCAAGTCAATCGCGTGTTCATTGCCACGAATTTTGACTTTACCTGCTTCCATTGGGCCGCCAGACACAAACACCACTGGAATGTTCAGACGCATAGCAGCCATCAGCATCCCTGGTGTGATTTTGTCACAGTTGGATATACACACCATTGCATCGGCGCAGTGTGCGCTGACCATGTATTCTACCGAGTCGGCAATCAAGTCACGCGATGGCAATGAATACAACATGCCGTCATGACCCATGGCAATCCCGTCATCTACAGCAATGGTGTTAAATTCTTTGGCAACACCACCTGCCGCCTGAATTTGCTCTGCCACCATTTGACCGAGGTCTTTTAAATGCACATGGCCAGGTACAAATTGGGTAAATGAGTTGACCACCGCAATAATCGGCTTACCGAAATCTTCGTCTTTCATACCCGTTGCACGCCATAAGCCGCGTGCACCCGCCATATTTCTTCCGTGTGTCGATGTTTTTGAACGATAGTCAGGCATTATAAAGTTCCAACTTGGTTGTGCTGAAATGAATCTGAAATTCATTCTGGCGAAATAATACTGTTTGCAAGATCTGTATCACTGCAAAATAGTTTAAGAGTCTTTGTATTTTACTACAGCTTGAGGTAGTAAGGCTGCTGCTTTACCAACTTTATGATGGATAAAAAGTGACGAAAAACTACAGCACTTTGTTGATCATACTGAATGCAATACAAAACTTTCATGAATAATTTTTAAATTTTGCATTACTAATTTTTATCATAATAATTTATAGCACAGCGACAAGGTGGATTTGTTACAACCCGTTCCGACCTTTGAGCCGCAATTTGTTATAATTGCCGCGTCATCTAAAACTATGGGTTGATTTCCATTGAAAATCGTTTTTGCAGGTACGCCTGAATTTGCTGCAAGCGCTTTGGCAGCACTCCTGAACACCGAACATGAGATTGTCGCGGTTTACACCCAGCCTGACCGTAAAGCAGGACGCGGACAAAAACTCACAGCATCTGCGGTGAAGCAATTGGCACTACAACACGATCTTCCTGTCTATCAACCTTTGCATTTTAAATCATCTACTGAAGAAGGTCTGGCGGCCCAACAAGAATTGGCTGCATTGAATGCCGATGTGATGGTGGTTGCGGCCTATGGTTTAATCTTGCCGCAAGTGGTTTTAGATACTCCTAAATATGGCTGCTTGAATATTCACGGTTCGTTATTGCCACGTTGGCGTGGTGCAGCGCCGATTCAGCGCGCGATTGCCACAGGTGATACCGAAACAGGTATTACCATTATGAAAATGGCTGCAGGCTTAGATACGGGCGATATGATGTATAAAACCCTATGCCCAATTACTGCAGCAGACACCTCTGCCACTTTACATGACAAACTGGCGCAGCAAGGTGCCGAAGCAATTGTTGAAGTACTGGCTTCAGAACAAAAATTGCAAGACTATTTAGCCGCGCGTGAAGTGCAAGATGAAGCCTTGACGGTCTATGCACACAAATTGACCAAAGCCGAAGCACAAATTGACTGGTCACAAACTGCAGCCGAAATTGACCGTAATATCCGTGCCTTTAACCCGTGGCCGGTGGCGTTTATCCCTTTAGATGAAACACAAAACTTGCGCGTTTGGGGTTCAGCATTATCGGATGAATCTGCACAAGGCAAAGCTGCAGGCACAATTTTAAAACTGGACAAACAAGGCGTACACGTCGCTTGTGGCGATCAACAAGCGGTATGCTTAAGCTCGTTGCAATGGCCAGGTGCTAAACCGCTGAATCCTGTGCAAATCATTCAAACTCAAAAACTTCAAACAGGACAAGTTCTCGCATGAGCCATTCTGAATCAGGCAACTCACATTTGAACTTGCGTGCCCAAGTCATCCGTACGCTATTGGCTGTACAACAAGGGCAATCATTGGCGAGCGTTTTACCTGCACATTTAAGTAAAGTCGCAGAACGTGACCGCGCCTTGTTTCATGAACTGGTTTTGGGCACTTTGCGTCAATGGTATGCCCTAAAAAGCATTACTTTGCCGCTGTTGGTGAAACCACTCAACAATGAAACTGTTGAAACCTGTTTATATGTCGGCTTATATCAAGTGCTTTGTACTCGTGTAGCCAGTCATGCCGCAATTTCTGAAACCGTAACTGCAGCCAAACAATTGGGCTATCAAGCACTCAGCGGTGTGGTGAATGCCATTCTGCGTCGTGTTTCACGTGAAACATCGGAATTTCAAAAGGCTTTGGCGCAGGCACATGGTTTGCCAAGTTGGTTGTATAAACGTCTGAAAAAAGATTGGCCTGAACAACAAGAACAACTGACGCAAACTTTAAAGCAAACCGCGCCTCTGACTTTAAGAGTCAATACACGCCAAATCAGCCGCGATGACTATTTAGAAATTTTGCAGGAACAAGAGATTGCTGCAGAAGCTTGCACCGTGTCTGAAGTCGGTATTGTGATGCTGCAAAATGTGCACATTCCAGACTTGCCTGGTTTTGATGAAGGCGTATTTTCCGTACAGGACGAACATGCCCAACTGTGTGCAACGCTCTTGCCAAATTTAGATGGCAAAGTGGTAGTCGATGCCTGCGCAGCACCCGGTGGTAAAACAGCGCATCTGCTTGAAAAATTTCAGCCTAAAAAATTGATTGCCATAGATCAGGATACCAAACGTCTGTTACGTGTCAGCGAAAATCTAGAACGTCTGCAACTGAATCAAGAAGCGCAAGTTGAAATTTTGGCTGCCGATGCAACCACATGGAATGCCAGTGAAGCAGTGGACTGTATTGTATTGGATGCACCGTGTTCTGCAATTGGAGTCTTGCGTCGCCATCCAGATATTCGTTTGCTGCGTCAATCTAGCGATATTAAGCAAACGGTGGCATTACAGCAACAGATTTTGCAGCAGATGTGGCAGCAACTCAAAGTTGGTGGCACCTTGCTTTACATTACCTGCTCGGTTTTAAAAGCCGAAAATGAACAGCAAATGCAGCAATTCTTTGCCGAACATCAAAATGCCAAAGAAGTCAAAATTGATGCAGATTGGGGCATTCCACAACTGTATGGACGCCAATTATTGCCGCAACAAGGACGCGGGGATGGTTTTTATTATTGTCGTATTGAAAAAACCGCCTAAGCTGTTTCTGTTTTAACGATTCTTCTCATTTAATAGCCTTTCCAAAAAAATAACCCTTGAATCAATCAAGGGTTAATTTAGGGTCTGTTGACACTTCGTCTATGTTTGCGACGACGCATATTTTTTAGCTGATATAAGGCATGGGACAGGAAATTTAGTCATTCTAAATGACTGGCACATAACGCAATAGCAGCAAAAAATATGCTTGTCCTTCGCTGCGCCTTGCGCTGCAAACAAAGCAGTGCTTGTTTTTGCTCAGGCTGTGCAATGCCTTACAACATTGCACTCGTTCAGTAAAATGCTTAGTCTTCAAGTTCATCTGGGTTTTTGATCAGGTGAATCATCGCCAAAACCAAACCACCCCAAAGTACCACTGTTGAAATAATCAACATCACCAATGCAGATGTATTCATCTTATTTCTCCGCTGCGTCGTGATCTTTTAAGCGGCTAAGCAATACCGCGCCAATAATAAAGAGCACCACGGTACCACCACCCACGGTGAGTAAAATGTGTAATGGATAACCCCCATAGCCTTCTGCAAAAATAGATTTAAGGGTTAAACCTAAAGCCACGAGCAATGAAAGCGGCGTCACGATGGTTAACAGGAAATTCCAGCCCCAACCCAATTTAATGCTTGAGTATTGGTTAACGTGTTGCTGTAACTCTTTGAGCAATGGACGACGGAACCAAGTCACCAAAATGATCGACAATAAACCACCACCAACAATACCAATGTTGTTGGCAAAGTAGTCAATGATGTCGACAAAAGTAATCGCGCTGTGGGTAGAGAATAAAATGGTTGAAACAATAGCTGAACCACCCGCAATAATGGTTACTGCACGCTTACGCGACCAACCCAGCTTGTCTTGGAACGCAGCAATGGGTACTTGCAGAATACTCACCATTGAGGTCACCCCTGCAACCGTCAATGAGGCGAAGAATAAGAAACCAAATAAATCGCCACCTGCACCCAAGCTTGAAATGATTTTCGGGAATGCAATAAAAGCTAAACCAATACCGCCCGAAACCACTTCATCTACCGATGAACCTGCGCTGTACGCCATGAAACCAAGCGCAGCAAAAATACCAATACCCGCTAAAATTTCAAAAGATGAGTTTGCAAGTGCAACCACCAAGCCTGAACCAGTCAAGTTGGTTTTACGTTTTAGGTAAGATGAGTAGGTCAACATAATCCCGAAACCCACTGAAAGTGAGAAGAAGATATGACCAAAGGCAGCTAACCATACTTTATAGTTCGCCATCGCTTCCCAGTTAGGCGTAAAGAAAGCATTTAAGCCATCGACTGCACCCGGTAAACGTAAAGCTTGAACCACGAGAATAGAGAACAAAATCAGCAAAAGTGGTATAAAGATTTTATTTGACAGCTCAACCCCTTTTTTCACCCCGCCGTATAAAATGAACATCACCACCGTCCATACGATGACTAGACCAATAAATAAGGTTGGTACAAAACCAAAGGCTAAGCCTTCACCATTTTGTAAGTAGCTTGTGAAAAAGAATTTTTCAGTGTCTGTTCCCCATTGCTGACCAATGGAATAGAACATATAACTGCCTGCCCAAGACAATACGCTGGCATAGTAAATACCAATCAGCAAAGTCACCATCACCTGCCACCAGCCCAATGCTTCACTGTTCATGAGCTTTTTATAAGCGGTTGGTGGTGCTTTACGGTATTTATGCCCAACTGCATAGTCCAAAAACAGCAATGGCAAACCTGCGGCAAAGATCGCAATTAAATAAGGGATTAAAAATGCGCCGCCGCCATTTTCATAGGCAACATAAGGGAAACGCCAAATATTGCCCAACCCGACCGCAGAACCAATGGCTGCGATAATAAAGCCTGATCGCGCGGACCAACTCTCACGAGAATCTGTCATAGAACACCTAAACTTCAGGTTATTTTTTGCTGCTTGTTTTTTAATTCTGACCTTTTATATAAATAACTTGCTTTTTCATTAGCTTAAATTTACTTTATATAACGGTACTTTAGCGCACGCAAAAAATATCCTGCAAAAAATGAAAATCTGGGTGTTTGCTTTAGAGTCACACCTTTTGAGCATCAAATTCTAAAGGTCAAACAGCGAAATATTCGGAAAATCTTGCTTAAAGTCTTTGCCCAATATTGCGCTTTTGTATGGCTTAACAATACTCATTTTTGAACAATTTTTCTGTAAATTCTGCTTAGAAAGATGCTTTTTGTATGCATTTTTTTAATCAAACGTTCAAATTCCACTCCATTTTGACTTGATTTTTTGGTTATAAGTCATATAACTATTTGGAATGTAATGTTGGTGCTATTTGAGTTGTTTTACTTTTCATCTATTATAGCAGCGCTGTAGCTTATTATTCACCAAACCACAGCGCTGTAATCAATCATCTCAAAATTCAGAGTTAACTCATCCTTTCTCTTTATTTATAACGATGCATCATTAGATCAGATACTTAACGCTTAATTACCAATAAACGCTCTTCCTGCATATCCCGAATAGCAGATTGAATCCCTTCTCGCCCTAAACCCGAATCTTTCACGCCACCATAAGGCATATTGTCCACACGGAACGATGGAATATCATTAATAATCACCCCACCAACTTGTAACTGATCCCATGCATACAGCATTTTTTCCAAGCTTTGTGTATAAATACCCGCCTGTAAACCAAAACGACTTTGGTTGATACGTGCAATCCCTTGCTCAAAAGATGAATATTTTTCCAAAATGGCAACAGGGCCAAAAACTTCATCTTTATAAACTTCCAAGTTTGGATCGACCTGTTCCAATAAAGTCGGTTCAAACATCACACCTTTCAGCTCGCCACCTGCCAATATTTTTGCGCCTTTTTTCACCGCTTTATCAATCCACTTTTTCAAGCGCTGCGCTTCAGCTTCCTTAATCATTGGCCCGACCAAAGTGCTGTCTAAATCAGGATCTGCCGCTTTAATTTTCTTGAGCTGGCTCACAAGTTTCTTTTTCAGTTCGGCATATACGTCAGCATGCACCAAAATACGTTGCACACTAATACACACCTGCCCAGCATGATTATACGCACCACCAATTAAGCGATGAATCAATGCATCATTCAATTCAGTATCGGGTTCAATCATCACTGCTGCATTGCCGCCCAACTCTAGCGTTACTTTTTTGCGTCCTGCGCGGGCTTTCATATCCCAACCCACCACATCTGAACCGGTAAAACTGAGCAGTTTAAAGCGGTCATCTGTCACTAAAACATCAGCTTGTTCACGCTCACAAGGCAATACCGAAAACGCACCTTTAGGTAAATCTGTTTCTGCCAACACTTCTGCAATTTTCAATGCTGAAATAGGCGTGGCACTGGCAGGTTTTAATACAAAAGGACAACCTGCGGCAATCGCAGGTGCAATTTTATGTGCAGTTAAATTCAACGGAAAATTAAAAGGACTAATCAAAGACACGGTACCAATGGGTACATGCTTAACCATCCCTTGATAATTCGCAGCAGCAGCCGTCACTGCCAACGGCAAAATACGCCCTTCATCTAGTTGTGACACCGCATCTGCCGCAATTTGGAAGGTATTAATTAAACGCTCGACTTCTGCCATCGCAGCCAAACGTGGTTTTCCACCTTCGGCAATTAAAATTTCGACCAATTCTTCACGCATGTTTTGAAAACGCTGCACACAATGCAACAGAATTTTTTGTTTTTGAAAGGGCTGTAACTTTGCCATTTCGGCTTCTGCTTTTACGGCTGCACGAATGGCTTTTTCAATACTTTTCGCATCGGCAAGTGCGACACGCGCATATAAATTTTGAGAATATTTATGCTGAACGGCTAACCATTGCCCTGTTTCTACGGCTTTATTGGCAAGATAGAGCGGATAATCGACAGGTGGATGGACATTTTGCATACTGAAATCCTCTATTTTTGGCGCGAATTAAGCTATATTTTTACAAGAATTTTGATTCAAGAAAATGTATGATGCGTTAAGTTGGACAATATTTCACATGATTTTTTGTCACGAGAACATACAACACCACACCATTCATCCCAAATGATGATGACAAAATACTAGAGTTTATATGCTTACATTACAACGTTTTGCTTTAGCATGCAGTTTAATTAGTTGTTCAGCGGTGCATGCCGATATTATTGGGGTAAAAGCCAGTGTAGATTATTGGAAATATAGCGCAGACTGGAATCAGGCTCAGTTATCACCAAACTTAGATGACGATTTTGCCTTACCCTTTACTCTGGCAGTAGAACATCCTGTTCCTTTTTTACCCAATGCCAAAATTAAGCATGCCAATTTGCAGGCCGAAAGCGAGCAAAGCGCTGCTGGTGTAAAAATCAATCAGCTGGATTTAGATTACTCAGACTTCATTTTATATTATGAAATTTTAGATAACATTGTTACAGCAGATGTTGGATTTGGCGCCAAAGTACTTGAAGGTGACTTAAGATCTAATTTGTTTTCAACACAAGACGTCAGTGAAACTTTAGCTATGTTATATGCAGAGGCAGCAGTTAAATTACCGTTTACGGGTTTAAGTGCCAAAGCTGAAGCAAATTACGCCAAAAATAGCGACAATGAAGTTCGTGATGCTCAGGCAGAAATTAAATATAACTTTGTCGATACCGTTTTGGTCGATGTGGGTTTAAAAGCGGGCTATCGCATTTTAGATATTAAGCTCAATCAAGATTCCAATCAGGAAACTCAATTAGAGTTTAAAGGCCCATATTTAGGCTTAGAAGCACATTTCTAAATATTTGATATTTAAATAAATTTAAAACCCTTAAATTATGTTTAAGGGTTTTTTTATTCATTCTACTTTTCTTTTTTACATAAAAAAACACCCTCAACGCTAGTTGAGGGTGTTTAGAATAATGAGCTGGCGATGACTTACTCTCACATGGGTAACCCCACACTACCATCAGCGCGAAGAGGTTTCACTTCTGAGTTCGGGAAGGGATCAGGTGGTTCACTCTTGCTATGGTCGCCAGCACAA
>NZ_JAYFSK010000059.1:0-15444 GCF_041464035.1 Acinetobacter sp. AL9
AAGTTGGGTGTATTTCTTCATCGTGTGCTTTCCAATTGCGGGTTGAAAAAGTCTAATGATTCTATGAATACACCTAACTTTTTCAACTAACTACAAATGTGTTGCACTTGAGATTTGAATCTGCGTTTAAAAAACTCAACAAAACAACGAATCTACTCATACATTTTCACAATCCCGACCGTCTATCTTTTACAAGTGTATAGAAATGTATTAAAATAGATGCGCTCGACAATAAGCACAATGCAGCACAACAAAACCAATAAAAATACAAGGAATCGTCATGGCTTTTAAATCTCTAAGCTTGCTGAAAATAAAATTAGCTCTGTATTTACCGTAGAAACTCAGACCAGCTCTTTATTCGATGGACTCTTAAGTGGTGGCTCTTTAAGTAATACCTTTTCTGGTTTGCTTGGCAGCCTGACTAGTTCGACCTCGACCACACCTACCCTAGATTCTTTATTAAAAAGTTTACTCTCTGGCAGCAGCTTAGATAGTTCTAGTCTAACCAATCTAATCAGCCAATTTTCAAGCTCGAATACCAACTTAGATATCACCAGTTTAATTAGCAAACTGACACAATCCAATGGCGGTAGCTTCGATATTGCTTCCATCACCAATTTACTCAGTGGCATGATTGGCAGCAATGCAGGTGATTTAGATATTACGAAACTCACCCAATTAGTGAGTGGGTTAATCGGTGGTAATACGGGTAATCTTGATATTGCTCAAATTACTCAATTGGTCAGCGGTTTGATTTTGGGTAATAGTGACCTCGATATGGCCGCAATCACACAACTGGTTGGTGGTTTAATTGGCGGCAATACTGGCAGTTTAGGCGGTATGGATTTTGGTGCTATCGCTGAACTGGTGGGTGGTTTAATCCAAGGCAATGGCGATCTTGATATTGCTCAAATTGCTCAACTGGTTAGTGGCTTGATTGGTGGCAACATCGGTGGAGGTTTAGGCGGTCTAGATATCGCAGTGATTGCTGAACTTGTAGGCGGTTTAATCCAAGGCAATGGCGATCTTGATATTGCAGAAATTGCGCAATTGGCAAGCGGCTTAATTGGTGGCAACATCGGTGGTGATTTAGGTGGGCTAGATATCGCTGCCCTAGAACCAATTCTTGCGTTGCTTAATCCTGAAGGTCAGCTTGCAAGTGACTTTGATCTAGGTGGTTTATTAAATAATCTGACTGGAGATACAACTGGCGGTTTCAGCTTAGATGACTTAAGTGATGACTTTGACAACTTAATTTTTGGTTCAGATTTTAACATCAGCGACTTACTGCAAGGTGCGTCATCTACAACCAGTTCAGAGATCAATATTGATAGCTTAGTTCCTGCTTTAGGCGATGCGCTTGGTGGTTTAACTGGTGGAACATCTGATACACAATTTGATTTAGCTACCCTGCCAAACTTGGTACAGAATTTTGATTTGAATAACTTAAATTCTTTGTTCTAACTCTTAGTTCTAGATTTTATACATCAGTATCCAAAAAAATACGCGCAGATTGCGCGTATTTTATCTGAGGCGATAACATTTAAATACCGCGCCAATCTACACGTGCATTACGCTCAGTTTGATAAATACGAGAAACATATTGCCCTAAAGGTAAATCCAGCAAATATTTTTTATAATCTTTAAATTCTTCAGAAATCACTTCATCATGTTCTTTTTCCCACGGCGTTCCAGAAATTTCCAAAATAGGTGCAAGCATCGAACACACTGAAATATCGGCCAAACCTAAACGCTCACCCACAAAATAACGCCCGTAATTATCAATCAAATGCTGATTTAAAATGACAATTAATTCATCCATCCGCTGTTTGGATTCTGCAACTTTATCTTGATCGAGCTGATAGCCCTTAGACACCAAGGCTTTAATAATTGGCTTGGAATATTTAGAAAATTGACGCAAATAGCCTTTTTCGCCAATTAAAATTTCCAAAGGTTCTTCACTTTCAGATAATGCATGCGCCAATCCCCAACGACGCACATGCTGGCCCAATTCATCAGCCAAAGTATTTATCGCCAATGCATGTTTATATTGTTCGGCATCACTACGCAACAAGGCATGTTCGGGATAAACATCGTCCAGATAAAAAGCAATTTGAGTCGAATCTGCTATCCAGCGATCTTGATCACGTAAAATAGGTAATTTATTTTGCCCTGTTTTTAATTGGGCAAAAGCGCGATGCACACCTGGAATTAAGTTTTGCGCATCATAATCTAACTCTTTATGATCCAATAACCAGCGAGCTTTCTCACAAAAATGAGACAAAGGAAACTGGTATAAGATGCGCATAAAATCTCCATATTTAAAATTTTGATATCCAAAGCAGTATCAATACTGTGCTTGTCATACTTTAGTCATAGCCTCTTATAATTACAATAGGGTCTGTTGACATTTCATAAATGGCTTGCGCTGTAGGCTAAAACTGAGCAGATCAGGCATGAAACGCAGGGAATAGCGAGACTATTGCCAAGTTTCATAACGCAATCTGAGAAAGTTTTAGCCACATGAGCAAGAACAAAGCGCTGCTTTGTTTGCTGCGTAAGGGGGCGAGCATATTTTTTGCTGCTATTGCGTTATGTGCCAGTCATTTAGAATGACTAAATTTCCTGTCCCATGCCTTATAGCAGCTAAAAAATATGCATCGCCGCAAACATAGACGAATTGTCAACAGACCCTCTACTTTTTATTCAAAATTCAGGCGAAACAGCCAGCAATTCAAAATCAATTCCGAAAAGAAATTCAACGTACAGCATCAAGCACGCTAGATTGGAGAAACATCTGTCCGATGACCTGACTTTATCTGCCCTTTCATGTAAAATCGTGCCTAATTTTTAAATAACACGTTGTGAGTTATTCATGGGTTTTAATTGTGGTATTGTGGGCCTGCCAAACGTTGGTAAATCTACGCTTTTTAATGCTTTAACCAAAGCTGCAATTGCAGCGGAAAACTTCCCGTTCTGTACCATTGAGCCAAATACAGGCATTGTACCTGTGCCAGATTCACGTTTGGACAAATTGGCGGAAATCGTAAATCCGCAACGTGTATTACCCACCACGATGGAATTTGTGGATATTGCAGGTTTGGTTGCAGGTGCATCTAAAGGTGAAGGTTTAGGTAACCAATTCCTTGCCAACATTCGTGAAACCGATGCGATTGCGCATGTAGTTCGTTGCTTTGAAGATGAAAACGTCATTCACGTAAATGGTAAAATTGACCCATTAGATGACATTGCAACCATCAATACCGAACTTGCTTTGGCCGATTTAGAAACGGTAAGTAAAGCCATTACACGCTTAGCAAAATCTGCCAAAGGTGGCGATAAAGAAGCCGTAGCGACCAAAGCCGTTTTAGAAAAAATCCAACCTTTACTGGATGATGGCAAGCCTGCACGTGCAGCCAATTTAGATGACGATGAACGCAAATTGGTTCGTGGTTTTGGTTTATTAACCTTAAAACCAACCATGTATATTGCGAACGTGGCAGAAGATGGCTTTGAAAATAACCCGCACTTAGATGCAGTCAAAAAACTTGCTGCAGAAGAAAATGCGATTGTGGTGCCTTTATGCAACCAAATTGAAGCCGAAATTTCATTACTTGAAGATGAAGACCGTGCAGAATTCCTAGAAGCTCTTGGTATGGAAGAACCAGGGCTGAACGTAGTGATTCGTGCAGGTTATGCGCTGTTAGGTCTGCAAACTTACTTTACTGCAGGCGTACAAGAAGTCCGCGCGTGGACAGTGAAAGTAGGTGCAACTGCACCACAAGCAGCAGGCGTAATTCACACTGACTTTGAAAAAGGCTTTATCCGCGCAGAATGTATTGCTTATGAGGATTTCGTACAATACAACGGCGAAGCAGGTGCAAAAGAAGCAGGTAAATGGCGCTTGGAAGGTAAAACTTATATCGTACAAGACGGTGATGTTTTACACTTCCGTTTTAATGTTTAATTGTTTTTATGTTTAGTTTTAGAACAATGCTTACAGCCGAGCATTGATTCAATAAAAAAACCTCGATGCTTACATCGAGGTTTTTTTATGGGCGATTCCGCATCACATCAATGCAAAATAATCTCAACTAAGACTGCACCACATTGCCCTTTTGTTTCGGGTCAGTATTGCCCAATTCAGGATGCGCCAAAGCATCAGCACATTGTTTTTTATCCCGTTCATAATCAGCTTGTTTTTGTGCAAGACTGCTTGAACTGTCAATCGTCGCACGTGCCCAAATTTCCAAACTGGTCAAAGCCTTACGACATAGCGCATATTTCCCTTCCGTTACAGAGTCGGTCATTTTGACATTAATACGCCAGTCGGTACTTAATTTACGGGCAGGTTTGCGGACTTTATCTTCAATTAAGTTACGCTGTTTACGATACACGTACGGCTCAACTTCATTCATTAATTCCCACGCGGCTTGCGCATACACAGTCGCATCATTGGTGAGTTTTGGCGCAGGCTTAATTTCTACTGTTTTTTGCGGGTTGTTGTCATTGCTACACGCTTGCAATAACAGGCTACTGCATAACATTGAAGCAAGCAGGATTACAGGTGTTTTCAATTTCAACATATCGGTTCGCCCATACAAACAATTCGGCATCATGCTAATGAATTCAAGTATAATACACAATCTTCATTTGACCCATCGTTCAACTTTCTCCCACAAGGTGTGTCGTGTCCGTACACAATATTCAAACTGCGCCCGCAGCAAGTTTTTGGCAAGGTGCAAAAGATAGTCAGGCGATTATTTTCACCTATCTGCCTGTTTCTTTTGCTTTTGGTGTTTCTGCAACTCAATTCGGCTTTAGCGCATGGGAAGCCTTATTTTTATCTTGCTCGATGTATGCAGGGGCGAGTCAATTTTTAGTCGTTGCCTTATTGGGCAGTGGAACTTCAATCTGGATGACCGCATTAACGGTAATCGCCTTGGATATTCGACATTTACTTTACGGCCCGGCCTTACAAAACCTGATTCAAGATCGTTTAAACCTAAAAAAAACTGCAATTTGGTCATGGGGTCTGACCGATGAAGTTTTTGCCTCAGGCATGATTAAACTGTCACAGCGCCGTCAGGAATGGTCTGAATCATGGATGCTTGGACTGAGTTTATTTAGTTGGTTGTCTTGGGCATTAGGCTCTTTGTTAGGCGGATTATTTGCCGATCAAGTCACTAAAATGCCACAGTTTTTGCAAGCGGCGCTCGACTTTTTACTGCCCGCTTTATTCCTTAGCTTCTTATTGGCAGCATTTGAAAAGAAACACACCTTTGTCGTGGGAATCACCATTCTAGTATCTGCCGTAGCTTGTTATTTTATTGACTTATCTGCTGCAATTTTTATTGGGATTTCTTCAGGTATTTTGGCGGGATTATTTAAACACTATGTTTTAAAACAACCCGACCCTGAACATACAGGAGCAAAATCATGAGTTTAGAAATTATTTTGGTCGGTATTATGGTCGGTATCGCAAACTTCGCCTCACGTTTTGGGCCATTTTTTGTGATTCAAAAGTTTCAACAAGGCTCACAGCAACGTGGTGCTTTATGGCTTAAAATCGCTTTGGGCAGCATTGGTATAGCCGCAATTAGCTCTATGCTCGTGGTTGCAACCTTGCCACCTTTGCTTGAAACACCCAATAAAAGTTTTGCGATGTTGATTGGCTTTTTAGTGCTGACAGGTTTGTATTTTAAGTTTAAGAAAATCGTACCTGCAACGCTTACCGCAGCCATCACCTATGGTTTAATTTATACTTATGTGCCATTTTCGTTCTAATGTTGCTGAAATTTAGAGGTTGGATCGCCCAAATGAGCTATTTCAGGATTCAGCCCTAATTACTATAAAGCACTGAATGCAATACAACGAGATGACAAAATCATGATTTTATTGCAAACAGGGCTTAACTCATGGAACAGTTCTGCTATGCTAAAAGCCCACTTTAGCAAGGACGATTCACATGAGCGTGACCATTGGTACTCCCCTTCAATCTTCTGCTTTCAAGGTTTTGCTATTGGGTTCAGGGGAACTCGGTAAAGAGGTGGTAATTTCACTGCAACGCTTAGGCGTAGAAGTACATGCCGCCGATCGCTACGACCATGCGCCAGCCATGCAAGTCGCACATTATGCTTATACTTTAAACATGGCAGATGCCACAGAATTAAAACAACTGATTGAAAAAATTCAACCCAATTTAATTGTGCCTGAAATTGAGGCCATTGCGACATCAGTTTTACTTGAAATTGAAGCGCAAAATATTGCAACAGTGATTCCATCTGCCAAAGCGGTAAATTTGACCATGAACCGTGAAGGCATTCGTCGTTTGGCTGCAGAAGAATTAGGTTTGCCGACATCCGCTTATCGCTTTGCCAATTCTCTCGAATCTTTCCGCGCTGCATGTGATGACATTGGTTATCCAAACTTTGTGAAGCCTGTGATGTCATCTTCAGGCAAGGGACAATCGCGTGTCACCTGCTTTGATGAAGTTGATGCAGCTTGGGAATATGCCCAGACTGGCGGGCGCGTCAATCAAGGCACTGTGATTGTTGAATCACAAATTGACTTCGATTTTGAAATTACCTTATTAACCGTACGTGCTAAAAACCCAGAAACTGGTGCGATCGAAACTTCATATTGCGACCCAATTGGTCACCGTCAAGATGCAGGCGACTATGTAGAAAGCTGGCAACCTCAAGCCATGAGTGATGCTGCCTTGACTGAAGCCAAACGAATTGCACACAAAGTGACTACTGCCTTAGGTGGTTGCGGTATTTTTGGTGTAGAGCTGTTTGTGAAAGGCGATAAAGTCTGGTTCAGTGAAGTCTCTCCACGTCCACACGACACAGGTTTGGTGACATTGGCTTCACAATTCCAAAGTGAATTTGAATTACATGCCCGCGCGATTTTAGGCTTACCTGTCAATACCACACGCCATAGCGTTGCAGCCAGTGCGGTGATTTATGCAGGTGTCGATGCAACGAATCTTTCATTTTCTGGCCTGAATCTTGCATTAGCACATCCCGATACAGATTTACGTTTATTTGGCAAACCTGAAGGTTTTGAGCGTCGTCGTATGGGCGTTGCCACTGCACGAGCAGAAACCACAGAGCAAGCGCGTGAGCTAGCTCAGCATACTGCGGACACTGTTCGCGTACATTTAAACGAAAATCAAAATTAAGCTCGTCATTGCATAACGGAATTGTCCATGATCATTACATTACCCTTGCTGAATTATGTAAAAAGCAACCATGACATTCAGGCCATTAACCAATGGCGCACCGATGTCGAAAATCAGCTACAACAATGTTTTGAAAATGGACAATCCATTCGTGAAGTGATTTTGGCGCGTTCTAACCTGATTGATGAAGCGCTCACTTTCTTATGGCAACATGCTGAATTAGACAAAACCGATTTAAGCCTATTTGCGGTAGGTGGCTATGGGCGCAAAGAAATGCTGCCCTATTCAGATGTCGATATTATGGTGTTATCGGAAGATGCAATTACAGCAGAACAAGAACAACTTATTTCGACCTTTATTTCATCTTTATGGGATGTTGGCAATTTCAAACCTGCCACCAGCGTGCGGACTATTCAAGACTGTGTGATTCAGGCAACCAGTGATTTAACTGTTGCAACTACCTTGATTGAAGCGCGTTTAATTACAGGAAATCAGCAGCTTGCCAAATGGCCGCGTCGTATTGTTTCGCAAACTTGGACAGATAAAACCTTTTTTGATGCCAAAATGGAGGAGCAAAGCAAGCGTTACGCGCAGCACAATGACACCGAAAGTAATTTAGAACCTGATATTAAAAATGCTCCGGGCGGTATTCGTGACATCAACCAAATTGGCTGGATTGCCAAACGCCATTTTCGCGTCAATCGTATTTACGACTTGGTGCATTTAGGTTTTATTTCAGAATTTGAATTGGGTGTACTTGAAGAAGCCGAAAGCTTTTTATGGGAAATCCGTCATCATCTCCATCGTTTAACCAAACGTGATGAAAACCGTTTATTGTTTGATTATCAACGAGATATTGCAGCAACTTTTGGCTATGTTCGAGAAGAAGGTAAACCGCAAAATTACCCGATTGAACAATTTATGAAGCGTTATTATCGCTCTGCACAGCAAGTTTCCACTTTAAATGAAATGTTGCTGGCCTATTTTAATGAGTCGGTCATTACCCCGCGTTTGCCTAATTATGAACGTAACATTGAAGAAATTAATGAAAATTTTAAACTGGTCGATGGCAAACTTGCCGTGCAGCACCACAAAATTTTCTCAGAAAAACCAAGCGCAATTTTAGAAATTTTCTATTTATTGGCCAATCGTCCTGAAATTGAAGGAATTCGCGCACGAACACTGCGCCTGCTGACACTTGCAGCCAAGCGTATTGACCAAAGTTTCCGTGATGATCCAACGCATCAAGCGCTGTTTATGGCAATTTTGCGCTCACCGCACCGCTTGTATAATACCTTGGTGACTATGAAACGCTTAGGTGTATTGGGCAATTACATCCCCGCTTTTGGTCAAATTACAGGTTTAATGCAATACGACTTATTCCATATTTATACAGTCGATGCGCACATTTTACTATTACTCCGCAATTTAAGCCGCTTCAAAGAACCTGAATTCGCGAAAGATTTTCCTGTGGTCAGTTCGGTATTTCAGCGTTTAGCCCGTCGTGACATTATTTATTTGGCTGCGATTTTCCATGATATTGCTAAAGGTCGTCGTGGTGATCACAGTGAACTTGGTGCGGTAGATGCGATTGAGTTTTGCCGTAAACATGGATTTACTGAACGTGAATGTAACCTTGTGGCATGGTTAGTCAAAAATCACTTGTTGATGTCAGTCACAGCACAGAAAAAAGATATTTCTGACCCCGATGTGGTCAAGGAATTTGCCGAAAAAATGGGAGATATGGAGCATTTAGATTATCTCTATACCTTAACGGTTGCTGATATTAATGCGACTAATCCAACACTCTGGAACTCATGGCGTGCATCCTTAATGCGCCAACTTTATACGCAAGCGCGTGATGTCATTCGCTCAGGACTTGGGCGTCCCGTCGATTATCAAATGCTGATTGAAGACACCAAATTTGCGGCAAGCGAGTTACTGGTTAAAGATTTTGAACTCAGTGCTGTTGAAAAAGTCTGGCAAGAACTGGGCGATGAATACTTTATTAAAGAATCTGCCGATGAAATTGCATGGCATACCCGCGCGATTTTGGAGCATGGCGATAATCCTGCACCATTAGTGCTCATGCGCGCGCACCGAAAATCAGCACAAGACGCAGTACAAATCTTTATTTACACGCAAGACCAACCCAACCTATTTGCCACAACTGTCGCTATTTTAGACCGCATGAACCTTGACGTTCAGGATGCACGAATTATTACTGCGACCAAAGCCTTTAGTTTGGATACTTACGTGGTCTTAGACCGTTTTGGCACACTCTTAACAGACCCTGAACGTGAAGAAATGGTGATTGAGGCTTTAGTGAATGCCTTGAGCCAGTCAGATAAATATCCGGGTCTGATGCAACGCCGCATTCCGCGTCAATTACGTCATTTTGACATTGAAAATACAGTAGAAGTGACTTTCAATGCAGCGCTGAATCAAAACATGGTCGAAATTGCCACACTAGATCATCCCGGGTTACTCGCCAAAATTGGCGGCTTGTTTATGATGCAAGGCTTAGATATTCACTCCGCCAAAATTGCCACCCTGGGCGAACGTGCCGAAGATATTTTCTTCGTCACCAAAAAAGATGGTAACCCAATGACAAAGTCTGAAGCAGATATCTTTGCAATCCAGCTCAAAGCTGCTTTAGATGAGGCCTCTAATCAGGTCTGTGGTCAACATTAACTTCAATTTACGGAACATCCATGAACTCAAGTTTGTCCTTATTACATCCTTACCCTTTTGAAAAGCTAAACAAACTATTTCAGGACGTACAACCTGCAAATTTGCCGTTAATTCCACTGTCTATTGGCGAACCTAAACATCCTGCACCTGAATTTGTCAAACAAGCCATTATTGATAATTTTCAGCATTTATCGACTTATCCGAACAGCAAAGGTCTGCCTGAATTACGTCACAGCATTGCCCATTGGCTGACACAACGCTTTCATTTAAAACAAGTTAACCCAGACACTCAAGTTCTCCCCGTTTCAGGTACACGTGAAGCGATTTTTTCCTTCGTACAAGCATTGATTCGACGTGAAGATGCACCCTATGTAGTGATGCCCAATCCGTTTTATCAAATTTATGAAGGGGCAACTTTATTGGCAGGTGCCCAACCTTATTTCATCAATTGCACCGAAGACAATAATTACTTGGGTGATTTTGATGCCGTACCTGCAGAAGTCTGGGAAAAAACCGCTTTATTATTTGTCTGCACACCAGGAAATCCAACGGGTGCTGTCCTTTCAAAAGAACAATTTAAAAAGCTAATAGCTTTGTCAGATCAATATAATTTTGTCATTGCATCTGATGAATGTTATTCGGAATTATGGTTTGACCAAGCTCCTACAGGTTTACTGGAAGTCTGTGCCGAACTTGGACGTGATGACTACAAAAACTGCATCGTATTCCATTCTTTGTCTAAACGCTCAAACTTACCCGGCATGCGTTCAGGCTTTGTTGCGGGCGATGCCAACTTATTAAAACCTTATTTGCAATATCGTACCTATCATGGTGCGGCAATGCCTGTTCAACATCAATTGGCATCTATTGCAGCTTGGGATGATGAACAGCACGTTGAAGATAATCGTCAACAATATCGCGCCAAGTTTGAATTATTTCAAATGGAACTTGGGCATTTACTGCCATTAAAAAAACCAGATGCAGGTTTTTATTACTGGCTCAAAGTCGATCATGATGAAAACTTTGCCAAAATGTTGATGGAAAAAACCCATATTAAAGTGCTACCAGGGCGATATTTATCTCGTGAAACCGCACAAGGTAACCCAGGTGAAAACCATGTTCGCTTAGCTTTGGTTGCAGATTTGGCGCAATGTGAACAAGTAATTCAACGTCTTAAAGCGATTTTATAAGTTAATGATTTCAATTAAATTTAAGGCGATCATCTGATCGCCTTAATTATCTTACTTGCACAAGCGCAAGCCTTTATCGTAAAGCCTTTTCAATTTCCGCCTGCAAATCTTCAGGTTTTGTGGTCGGAGCAAAACGGTTCAACACCTTGCCATCTTTGCCAATTAAAAACTTGGTGAAATTCCATTTAATTCCGTTGCCCAAAATACCTTTACTGTTATTGGTCAGGTAACGGAAAATCGCATGTGCTTCAGGACCTTTCACATCAATTTTGCTAAACATTGGAAAACTGACACCATAGTTTTTTTGGCAGAAGCTCCCAATTTGCTCATTGGAGCCTGGATCTTGCCCACCAAACTGATTGCACGGAAAGCCCAAAACTTCCAGACCTTGGTCTTTATATTGTTGGTATAACTTTTCCAAACCCGCAAATTGAGGCGTAAAACCACACTTGCTGGCTGTATTTACAATCAACAAAACCTTCCCTTCATAATCGCTAAAGGCTTTATTTTGTCCATCTAACAACTCAGCTTCAAACTGATAAATGTTGGTCATGGATAATTTCCCTCATCATTTTTTTCTTGTGTTTTGATTTCTAAAGAAGCCGAATTGACACAATAGCGCAATCCTGTTGGCTGTGGACCATCATCAAAAACATGCCCTAAATGTGCGTCACAATGATGACAAACAATCTCAGTACGCTGCATGCCATGCGAACCATCCTGATGTTCTTCAATCACCCCAGGCTGGATTGGACGATAGAAACTTGGCCAACCGCTACCGCTGTCATATTTTGTTTCAGATGAGAATAGCGCTGTACCGCAACAACGACAGGTATAAATCCCCTCTTGTTTAGTATTCCAATATCTCCCCGTAAAAGCAGGCTCCGTGCCTTTTTGACGTGTAATCCGAAATTCCTCTGGTGATAACTCTCTTTGCCATTCTCGGTCTGTTTTATTGAGTTTTCCCATCACTAACTCCTTTAAATCTTTGACATTCAGTGTCATGCTTCAGTACTTCCATTTTTACGCTAGACCTTGCAAAATATCTAGCTAAATTTCAGCATAGATTGTGATATTTCAGTAATCTATAATTTATTTATCTTCTAATCATTGGATGGAACTATGTCCGTACTAGGTAACACGACTCCGCGCGAAATAAAAAAATCATCAAAACTTGAGCATGTATGCTACGACATTCGCGGACCTGTGTTACGAGCGGCCAATGAAATGGAAGAGGCCGGTCATAAAATTATTAAACTGAATATTGGCAACCCTGCCCCATTCGGTTTTGAAGCGCCACAGGAAATTATTAATGATGTCGCATTGAACTTGCCTAATGCGATTGGTTATACCGACTCCAAAGGAATTTTCCCTGCGCGTAAAGCGATTTGTCAGTACTATCAGCAAAAAGGCATTTTCGATATGCATGTCAATGATGTGTATATAGGCAACGGCGTGTCTGAACTGATTGTTATGGCGATGCAAGGCTTGTTGGACGATGGCGATGAAATGCTGGTACCAATGCCTGACTACCCGCTTTGGACTGCGGCAGTGAATTTATCGGGCGGTACTGCTATTCACTACAAATGTGATGAAGAAAACTTTTGGTATCCAGACATTGCCGATATGGAAAGCAAAATCACGCCAAATACGCGCGGTATTGTCATTATTAACCCGAATAACCCAACGGGTGCGGTTTATCCACGTCATGTGTTGGAACAAATTGTAGCATTGGCAAAAAAATATGACTTAATTTTATTTGCCGATGAGATTTACGACAAAATTATTTATGACGGCATTGAGCATGTTGCGGTTGCAGCTTTAGCGGGTGATCAACTCTGTATCTCATTTAATGGCTTGTCTAAATCGTATCGCATTGCGGGCTTCCGTTCAGGCTGGATGGCGATTACAGGCGATAAATCACGCGCTGCAGACTACATTGAAGGTTTAGACATGTTGGCGTCTATGCGCTTGTGTGCCAACCATCAGGCGCAGTACGCGATTCAAACAGCATTGGGTGGTTATCAGTCTATCAATGACTTGATTCGTCCGGGTGGTCGTTTATACGAACAACGTAACATTGCATGGGAAATGCTGAACGACATTCCTGGCGTGTCTTGTGTCAAACCTGAGGGTGCAATGTATTGCTTCCCGAAACTTGATCCAAACGTCTATCCAATTGAAGATGACGAAAAGTTAATGCTCGATTTACTCAAAGCAGAAAAAGTTTTATTGGTTCAAGGTACAGGTTTTAACTGGCCAACGCCTGATCATTTCCGTGTCGTGTTCTTGCCTGCAGAAAATGAATTACGTGAAGCAATGACACGTTTAGGTCGTTTCTTGGCAAAAATCCGCTAAGATCAAACCGAATCTCTGTTTTAAAATGCCGTGTTGATCACGGCATTTTTTATGGATTTGATTTTTATTTCTATTTTATCTTTAAATCTCTTGTTCATCATCAAGTGGTCACATAGCAAAGCGATACTCAGACACTTGGGGATACACTTTTACACGCCCGCAAAAGCATGCTGTAATAGCCACAAGCGATTAAGTTTCAGGAATTGAGCATGCACTACCAAGTCCATCTTATTGATGCGCAAAAACCATCACAAAACTATATTTGGTTGCTTGAACATTGTGCTAGCAAACAAGTGGTGGTGATCGACCCAACCGATGCCAAACCTGTTGAAGATTTTTGCCAAAATCATGGTTTAGAGATCGCGCAAATTTGGTTGACACATTGGCATCAAGACCATATTGGCGGTGTACCTGAACTCATTGCAGAACGTAATTTACCTGTTTATGGGCCACGTGAAGAATTGAGCAAAATTCCGTTTATCACGCATCCTTTACAAAACCAAGACCATGTCAATTTTCATGATTTACAGATCGATGTTATTGCCGTTCCGGGACATACCTTGGGGCATATTGTGTATTTTATAGATGCATTGGATGTATTGTTCTGTGGTGATACTTTATTTGCGATGGGCTGTGGACGTGTTTTTGAAGGTACACATTTGCAAATGTATCAATCTTTAAACCGATTGGCAGCTCTACCTCCGCGTACCCAAGTATATTGCACCCATGAATATACATTGGCGAATGCTCAATTTGCACTGCATGTAGAACCAGACAATGTTGCCATTCAAGAGCGTTATCAACAGATTGAAAGTTTACGCATGCTTAATCAACCCACTTTGCCAAGCAGCATCGAACTAGAACTGGAAACCAATCCATTTTTAAGGGCCGAAAGTGTCGAAGAATTTCAGAAATTACGTGAACTCAAAGACAACTTTTAAATTGATGCTTTGATCATAAAGCATCTGATATTTCTCTCGGATTATAAAATCTGATTACTAGCAGCAAACTCATCTAATTGAGTTTGCGTCACCACACGCACAGCATTCATTTCATCGACCCGCACCAAAAGTAAATTGGACAATGCAGGCTGATAACGGCGTGCGCTGCCAAAAGGCGTATAAGCCACTTTGGATTGCGAGGAAAACAGTAACCAATCTTCATGCCCAAGCATCACAGCAAAAGGCTCTAGCCCTTGATTTTGCATCTGCTTCACTATGTACTCAGCCTGCTGTTGGATTGTTTGTGCAGTCATGTTTATTTTCCAAATCTTCAAACTCAACCATAGTATAAGCTAATGTCCATTTGGTGCCGACATGCTCCACACTGATATGCATTGCGCTAAATTAAAGCTTTGCATGAAAACAATGGAAAATCTTCATGTGTTCATGCTGAAAATAAATACAGTCTAAAACCAAAAATCATTAACAAATTATTTCCAAGTCATCTTTTGGCAATATATCTAAGACCTTAAAATTAATTACGCCACCTCAGTTAAAATAATAAATATCAATAATTTACAAATAAATAATTCTTTTAAAATATTCTAATTGCTTAAAAGGACTTTAGATTTCTAAAAATCAGTGAAAAAAATGTCAAAGAAATACATTTCTGCCCTTTAAAAATTTAGGAAATATCCCTATTAATAATTAAATAAATGGATAGGAGTTCTCTCGTGAAAAAAGTTGTTAAAGCAAAAAATTTAATTGCGTTTCGTATTTGGTTAGAAAAATTAGGTTATTCAGTCAAAAATTTGGCGGATGGTCACGGTTTCACATTTAGCTTTCAAAAAGAGTATGGTTTGGTCACTTGCGAGCTTTCTGGTAATGCTTTAGCAATGAAATTAGGCGAGGAATTTGAAGACCATTTAAAAGCATAAGTACTTATACAATATAACCCCAGTTACGGATAAGCCAAAGATTTAATCACATGAATTTTAGGCTTATTCTTTTGGCAAAGTTGATACGCACATAGTGAAGAAAATACGCCTGCTAAAAAACCAGCAATCGAACGATG
>NZ_JAYFSK010000060.1:0-15395 GCF_041464035.1 Acinetobacter sp. AL9
AAACATCGTTCGATTGCTGGTTTTTTAGCAGGCGTATTTTCTTCACTATGTGCGTATCAACTTTGCCAAAAGAATAAGCCTAAAATTCATGTGATTAAATCTTTGGCTTATCCGTAACTGGGGTTAATATTTATAAACTTATTAAAAAATAAAAGAAATTACCGTATAAACTCATTTTTCAAAACAACCTTACCACCTATCAACTGCATATATTCATAAAAATCTTCAATCATCTGTTTTTGATAATAGCTGATTTCATGTTCATGCCAGTGATCATTTTTATATGCCACTAACTTAAGCCGAATGTTTAAACAACTCTTCTAAACGCTCAACATCCATAGGTAAGCCTAATAAATAACCTTGCAACTGCTGACAGCCTAAACGGGTTAAAATCTCAGCTTGCAATGGCGTTTCCACCCCTTCAGCGGTCACAGTTAAACCCAGTTTAATGGCTAACTGAATAATACTTTCTAAAATTAATTCTTCTTTGCTGTCCAAACACAAATCTAAAATAAAAGCACGGTCAATTTTCAACTCATCGACTGGCAATTTTTTCAAATACAAGAAACTCGAATGTCCTGTACCAAAATCATCAATCGCCAATTGAATCCCCATTTGACGCAAACGCTCAAAACTACGAATACTCGATTCAATATGATGCATTGCTGTACTTTCAGTCACTTCAATCATCAAGTGTTGGGGTTGAATCTCATAGCGTTTAAACAAGTTTTCTAAAGTCGAAAATAAGTGTTTATGTTCAAACTGCACTGCCGATAAATTCACAGCCACAGGAAATAACGGTGCACCCGATCTTTCCCAAATTTGAATTTGTTTAAAGGCTTCTTCTAGCGTCCAATAGCCAATTTGAATAATCAACCCCGTCTTTTCAGCCCCTTTAATAAACATATTTGGGGTAAGTAAACCATGTACGGGGTGATACCAACGAATTAAAGCTTCTACGCCACAAATTTTATGGTCAGCGGCTTTAAACTTTGGCTGATAGAACAACGCAAATTGTTGTTGTTCAACTGCTTTATATAAATCATTAATCAACTTACTTTGGCTTTTAGCCTCAAGTAACTCCAGATCATAATTAAATATTGAACTGGTGTTACGCCCCTGATATTTAGAGGTCAGCATCGCCGCATCAGCATTCATTAAAATATCTTGCAAATTGGTGCCATGCTCTGGATACATCGCAATGCCAATACTGCCTGAAATATTAATGACCTTGCCTGCAATTAAGAAACTTTGCTGAATCAGTTCTAATATTTTTTCAGAAATGACAGTGGCTTCTGCAATGTCGGTATGTTCAATCACCAAAAGAAATTCATCGCCACCAATTCTTAATAACTGGGTATTTTCGCCCAAGTGGGATTGCACACGTTTAGACAACTGAATCAGCAATTGATCGCCAACATGATGCCCAAATACGTCATTCACCGCTTTAAAGCGGTCTAAGTCGATATACAAAAATGCAATTTTAGTGTTTTTTTGCCGATGCTCAGAAAAAAGCAATTGTGCATATTCAGCTAAATATAAACGGTTGGGCAATTTGGTCAGGTTATCTTTGACTGCCTGATTGGCCAATTCACGGTTGGCTAAAGACAATTGTCTGCTTTTTTCTTCTAAGCGCAGCTCCAGCAGAGATACGCCCACCGCAGCAGCAAAAATCAGACTGGTCACTAAAATAACCACCAACAGAGCTGGCCCTTGCCCGATCTGGAAGTGCCCTGATTGAGGCAAATCTGCTGTAGAGTAAAAATGCAGTGCTTCCATGCCTATATAGTGCATGGCAACAATGCTCAGACTCATGAGCACCGCAATGAAAATTTTATATTGTGCCTGACGCCCCATTCTGCACTTGGAATGAAACATAAACCAAAAGGTAAGTATTGCACCGCCAATGGCCACTAATACAGACAGTAAAACAATCGTGGGATCATAATAACTACGGTAGCCTTCTACCTGAATTCCCATCATGCCCGTATAGTGCATGCCTGAAATGCCCAACCCCATCAAAATGCCGCTCAGGATCAAACGCGCCACAGGCAGGGTCGATTGCGTGGTCAGCCAAACCGCAAACGTAGAAGCGATAAATGCAATAACAAAAGATAGGGTCGTAAAGCTAAGATCAAATTGATACGGTGCAGGTAACTGGCATGCCAACATGCCCACAAAATGCATACTCCACACTGCCGCACCTAGCAGCAAACCACTCATGATTAATGCAATTTTTTTTAGTTGTTGTTGTACATTTTGAAAAAGCATTTGCTCAACAGACACTGCAAAATAGCAGGCCAATACTGAGATTGCTACCGAGCCAATTACCAAGCTCAGATCATAATGTACATGCATCATTAGATGTATCCATCTCTGTCATATTTTATTGTTTTTCGGCTACTCAATCTCACACTCTCTTATAAATAATAACTAAAAAGCAACCTGAACGACGGATTGATCTAGCAAAGACTGCATTGACTTAAGAGTCTAATACTATTCCGCTTTGGTCAATAGTCAAATATATAATATGTCATCATGAAATAATGGCAATTCAAAACTGCTAAAAATAGCTGTCTGACTCAAAGCTATATGCATCTTGTCACTTTACTTTTCGCTTTAGGATGAAAAAAACCAGCAACTTTTCGCTGCTGGTTCTATTTGATTAAGATTCTAACATTGTTTTAAGGTTGATTCGGCTCAGAAACACCTTTTTGTAACATGGCATAGTCTTGCAACACCTGCGCTGCTTCAATCACAAAAGCTTCTTCCTCAGGTAAAGCAGGGCGTTGTGCCGCTTTCATTTTGGCACGCGCTTCTGCCAAAGCATCAATAGATGCCTGATAGCTTTCCCAATTAGCAAATGGTTTCAAACCTGTTTCCTGACGGCGTTTGTTTTCCGCAGTCAGCGTTTGTTGCTCCAAAGCTAACAACTCTGCTCTGCGTTGTTCAATATCTAACACAATGCTTTTGCGATCTTCAGTTTGTTTGACAATTTGCTTACGTTGTTCCAAATATTGAAATTGCGGATCAAGCGTGACACGTTGCTGTGACAATTGCCCTAGCTTGGTGATGTACGGCTGTACTGAACCTTCACGCTTAAATGGTGCAGTTGGAATAGTATCCCACTTCAAAGCATTTTTCGCTTTGCGTTCACCAAACTCCTCATTGTAAATATCCACCAGTTTAATGTCAGGAATCACACCTTTGTTTTGGGTACTTCCACCTGTAATACGGTAGAACTTACGTTGAGTTAAGGTCGCCTGCCCATAGGCTAAGGTGTCGAGTTGTACCTGCGCTGTACCTTTACCTGTGGTGGTGCTACCAATCACAATCCCGCGCTGATAGTCCTGAATTGCAGCAGAGTAAATTTCACTGGCCGAAGCAGAAGCAAGGTTAATCATCACTGCCAATGGGCCTGCATAAGTCTGTGCACCGCCATCGTCATCTTCAAATACGCTCACGTTGCCATTGCCATCACGAATTTGCACTACAGGGCCTGATTTGATTACTTGCCCAAGCATACGTGCCACTTCTTCTAGTGAACCGCCAGGGTTGTTACGTAAATCGACAATAATCCCTGCGACATTTTTGGCCGCCAAACTTTTCAGGGCATTGTTGGTATCCTCCGACACCGAGCGATATTCATTGCCTGCACGACGTGCACGGTAATTCAAATAAAAGGATGGAATTTCAATCACACCATAGGTATAAGTTTGACCATCACGTTTGATGTCAATCGTTCGTGAGCGAACTCCCGCATCTTCTTCCTGAATCACATCACGCACAATGGTCACATTACGCGCCTGATTCATCGCCGCACCCGCACCCAACAAACGCACAGTGACTTTGGTGCCACGTTTACCGCGAATCAGCCCCACAATTTCATTGCTCGGCCAACCCACAACATCCACCATTTTTTCGCCATCTTGCGCCACACCAATAATGCGGTCACCCGATTTCACCTGCCCTGTTTTACTGGCAGGGCCACCTTCAACAATGGTTTCAATTTTAGTGTAGTCTTCATTGCCTCGTTCAGGACGAATCGACACCCCAATCCCTTCAAGCTGCAAAGTCGTTTGACGATTCAGCTCCATCGCATCAACAGGTGGGAAATAATTGCTGTGCGGATCATAAGTCAGCATCATCGCATTCAAAGTTTTATCCAGCACATCATCGCTCTTTAAACGATCCATGCGCTCTAACTGACGAGTATAACGCTTAGTTAAAGTCTGCACTGGAGTCAAATCTTCTGGACTTGCCAAATCCTGACCATTGGTCAATTCAGGGTTATCTTTAATGGCTTTTTGTTTTGCCAATTCTTCTTCTTTGCTAATGGTCAGGTTAATGAGCTGTGACACCAACATTTTTTGCCAATGCTTACGCATTTCTGCTTCAGTATTAAAGAACGGTGCTTTTTCCCGATCTGTTTCAATCGTGACATTTGGCTGTTTTAAATTTTGTGGTTTTTTCAGCTCTGCCAACATGAAATGATAAAACTGTTTTAAGCGTTCACGATACTGTGCATGAATTTGATACGGCCCCGCCAAATTGCCTGCTTTTAATGAAGCGCCAAATGTTGCTGCATATTGTTTGCGGTATTGCTCAACTTCTTTAGCCAAAAACAAAGTATGGTCTGGGTCTAAACTGTCGATATAAAAATCAAAAATGCGCTGCGACGTCGCAGCATCTAAACGCTGATTTAAATAATGCTGACGATCGACCAAGGTCGCCAATTGACGCGAAACCAAAGCTTGTTCCTGCGTCGGCACAATACTGTTAGCAACGACAGCGGTATTATTGGCTGCAATTGCCTCGTTAATGGCGTGAGAAAAGAAAAAACCGCCAGTTGCTATTGCAACCGCACAAGCGATGGTTTGAAGTTTCATAAAAATATTTACGTCCTTGGTTTTTGACCAATCTCTGCTTTTCACAATGAATTGAGCAGATTCAAAATCTTATACAACTTAATTTGGATCTGTCGTGTAGTTTTATCATAATCTGTGCTGTCAAAATGTAGCAAATCATTGCAGAATTCAGGTATTGTTTTTTTATTGATAAAAATCGAATACGGACACCCAATATGATTGGCGCATTGATGCTCGACATCGCTGGCACAGAACTTACTCAAGAAGATATTGAACTATTAAGCGCTCCGCAAGTCGGTGGAGTCATTTTATTTGCCCGAAATATCCAATCTCCTGCGCAAGTACGCGCCTTGACCGACCACATGCGTCAGGTACGCCCTGATATTTTAATTGCAGTCGATCAGGAAGGCGGACGCGTACAACGCTTAAAACAAGGTTTTACCCTATTGCCTGCTATGGGTAGATTTGGCGAGTTATACCAAAACGAACCTGAACGTGCCTTAGATTTAGCCGAAGAATGTGGCTGGTTGATGGCCACCGAAGTATTAGCCGTAGGCATTGATTTTAGTTTTGCACCCGTTTTAGATTTAAATGACATCAGTGATGTCATTGGAGATCGTGCTTTTGCTGCGCGTCCTGTCGATATTATTGCTTTGGCAGATGCTTTTTTACGTGGAATGCATCGTGCAGGAATGGCAACCACAGGCAAACACTTTCCTGGACATGGATCGGTTAAAGCAGACTCTCACGTTGCTGCCGCGATAGATTCACGTTCTTTTGCCGAAATTCAACAACAGGATATGCAAACCTTTATCCAACTGCAAAATCAACTGGATGCGCTCATGCCTGCGCATGTCATTTATGATCAGGTCGATCCGAACCCTGCAGGTTTTTCTGAGTTTTGGTTACAGCAAGTGCTTCGCAAAGACTTGGGCTATGATGGTGTACTCTTTTCGGATGATTTAAGCATGCAGGCGGCTTGTGTAGCAGGCGATGCCGATGCACGTATTCATGCCGCTTTGCTTGCAGGCTGTGACATGGGATTGGTCTGCAACAACCGTGCTGCACAACGATTGGCTTTAAATGCGATTGCCGATTTACCCTTGCCGAATCAGGCACGTTTAGAACGCATGCGCGGTAAAATCCCTGAGCTTAGTGCAGAGTTTAGCATTGCTGAAGTTTTAGACTTGGGTGATGAATGGCGAAGCGTCCGTGATCGTATCTTGGTATTTAAAGAACAAAGTGCCGCGCTACTGGCAGCACAAACTAGTCACGACCCGACCAATTATTCAAGTACCACTAAAAACGCTGCGACTTGAGATCACCACAAACTAACTAGGGTCTGTTGACAATTCGTCTATGTTTGCGACGTGAGAGATATATCTCGCAAGATTTTTTAGCTGATATAAGGCATGGGACAGGAAATTTAGTCATTCTAAATGACTGGCACATAACGCAATAGCAGCAAAAAATATGCTCGCCCCCTTGCGCAGCAAACAAAGCAACGCTTTGTTCTTGCTCATGTGGCTAAAACTTTCTTAGATTGCGTTATGGAACTTGAAAATAGGTCCACTATTCCCTGCGTTTTATGCCTGATCTGCTCAGTTTTAGCCTACAGCGCAAGCCATTTATGAAATGTCAACAGACCCTATACGCCTTCACTTTTTCACAGCATTTATACGACAAAGGAACACGACAGCTTATTCCTTTTTGATTATGATAAACTTATTCTATTTTGAGTATATGCCTGACACCGCAGCTTGAGTGTCAAAGCATGCCTAAAAAGACAACGACCACCATACAAACAATTAAGGTCTATACGAAAATGACAAAAACATTGCTGAACAGCAAAATCACGACAGAAAAAAGGACTGAAATGCACAACTCGGATGCCAAGCCAACTCGCTCAGACACGACTGCATTGTCCAAACATCGGCATATTTCTTTTACCGCACATTATACGGGATATATCTGGTATCAAAGGGGGATTTCACATCCTGTATTTGCGACCCGAAAAGGCAAGTTTTTAGCCAAATTGGTACATCCTTTAGAAAACTGGGCAGAACGTCATGTGGGCGGCAGTATGCGCAGCACCCTCAAACAACGTCACCAAATGATTGATGCACACTTAACCGCACTGATTCAGCAACATCCGCAATTACAAGTGCTCGAAATTGCATCTGGGCTGTCACCACGCAGCTGGAACTTTCGACAAAAATATCCTGAACTGAATTACCGTGAACTGGATTTGCCTGATATGGCGCAAATTAAAACTCAAGCGTTACGACAAATTGACCACGACGCACCTGAAGTTCTCACCGCCGATATTTTTAGTGAATCCTTTCAACAGGCCTTTGAATATTTTGATCACTCGCAGCCCTTAGTAATTATTAGTGAAGGTTTAATTAACTACTTCAGCAAAGACATGCTACAACAGCTGTTAAATGGCATGTGTAACTACACCCAAGACTTTCCAGAACTGCATTATTTAACCGATATTTACCCTGAACCCGTCAAAAACAAGCTCGCCAATTTTATTTGGAACTGCAGCCGATTATTGAAATTTATGTCACGCAGTGCTTTCACCTTTCACTTTCAATCTCCGCAGGAATTAACTCAGTTTTTTCAAAATGCAGGTTTTGAGCAAGTGCAGCTACAACAACCACAACTGTATTTTTCCAACAGCTCTTTAGAAAAAACAACCGCAGAACATTTAGGCGATTTAGTCTGGATGGTTCATGCCTACAAAAAAAATAGCGTGGTTTAACACGCTATTTTGATTCTATTTTCTTTGGATAATTTTAAACCAAGCACTGATTTTATCTACTAACGGGCATATTCCAAATTTTGTGCAGCCGCTTTTTGACGTTCCACATAACGCAACAAACGCTCTGCCACCTCAAAACTACCATGCTTAAATAATGCGCGTAGTTGCTGCCCTTGGCTTTCAAAAATTAAACATTCAATGCTAAAACTGCCTTCCTCATCCTGTAATTCTAAGGCCATATCTCGTTCAAACTGTGCTGCTTGTGCCGCCAACGCAGCATTTTCAAAATCAAGCAATACACCAAAGAAGTTTAAATCGACAATGTGCGTGGCAATTTTCAAATCAGAATGACGATACTGCAAATGACTTTGCGGATTTTGCACCCGAATACGCGCTTCTCCACGGCGTTCCATCGTCAATAGTTGCGCACGTGTCATTGGAATAATGCCATCTAAGTCCTGAATAGATTCATCGCTTAAAAAGGTCGCAAATAAATTCATGGTTTCTTTACGGCGCTGTAATTGCGGCACATGATCTGCATTGGCAATCATGGCAAATTCCATGTTCGGGCACTGTAAGGCAAAATTGGCATTTTCATGCGGCAAGGTAAAACTGTCATATTGCCCACACGCCACCAAAACCTTACATTGCGGAATAGGCACATTGGTTAACCGCAATAAACGGTTGCAGTTCACATCGTAGCGATCTTGCTCTGTAGCGGTAAAGTCGGCCATTTGTCGGTAAAACAAACGCTTTGCAGTCGGTGACATGCGAGTTTGTTCCATTTTGGCATGATTGACCAAGTATAAAATCACCGCCTGACCAAATTCATCCATGCGCTGCTCTTTCATTAAATGCAGTGATTCTTCAAGCAACATGCGCCAACTTTTACGGGTCTTTTGCATAACCCCCATTAAAATCATGCGATCAATCAATTCAGGACGCTGATCTGCTAGACACGATGCCACCACCGAACCCAATGACATGCCCATGACGGATACTTTATCTAAGCCGACAATATCCAGCCAATCACCCAACATCTGACCTAAATCATGCAGTTCTAGCGTTCCTGCCGACTCACCTGTTTCCACATTGGTCATTTGCTGATTGGCGCCCATAGATGGCATATCAATTAAAATGATTGGCCCTGCACGAAAAAGCTGCTCGACACAATATTTATATGAATTAAAGTTTTGGAATGCACCACCAATAATCACAATTGGAGTTAAATGTGCGGTTTCTGGCTGAGCAATTGCCATGTATTCCACTTTCCAGCCGTTGATCCAAGTGGTACGAGCGGGTTGTTTAAAGCTGTGTTTATCGTAAATATCAAAAAAACAGACATGCGAACTTGCGTCCTGTACATCCGTGTCCATCTGGATCATGGAATTCATATTCCTTACCTCCATGCGCATTTTATTTTTATTGTGCAAGTGTTCGTCATTGAACGATTACCCACTTATCTGAATTAAAGTGGCATCCTGCTTATTGTTGTGAATGACATCATTGTCTTATCGCATCATTCTATACAGGTGCTGATTTTATACGCAACAATTTCCATGACCGCTCATCTACTTTTAAAGATGAATAGATTACAAAATATTTAAAGATTGAACAATTTAGTCAATTTTCCGCCTAGATGCTTCATTGTATAGGCACAGACTGTTAATATCAGATAGAAATTTCTAAGTGATCAAACCGCTATGCAAGAGTCTATTGAACAATATATGCAAACGGTAGGACAACAAGCACGCCAAGCCTCTCGTGTCTTAGCAAGCGCTTCTACCCAATCTAAAAACAATGCGTTATCGGCTATTTATACGGCATTGGAAAATAGCGAGTCTGCTATTTTAGCTGCCAACCAAATTGATATGACCAAAGGTCGTAACAATAACTTGGATAGCGCACTGCTAGATCGCTTAGAACTCAACCCCGCACGTTTTAAAGGTATGTTACAAGGCCTGAAAGATGTGATTGGCTTAATGGACCCTATTGGTGAAATTACCGATATGGCCTATCGCCCATCTGGTATTCAACTAGGCAAAATGCGTGTGCCACTGGGTGTGGTAGGCATGATTTACGAATCACGTCCGAACGTGACCCTTGAAGCTGCATCTTTGGCTTTAAAATCAGGCAATGCCATTATTTTACGTGGTGGTTCTGAAGCATTGGAATCCAATCAAGCCATTGCAACTGCGATTCAACACGGTTTAAAAGCTTCAGGTTTGCCAGAAACTTCGGTGCAAGTGATTAACACTTCAGACCGTGCTGCAGTCGGGCAACTGATTACCATGTCTGAATATGTGGATGTAATTGTGCCACGTGGCGGTAAAAGTCTGATTGAACGCATCAGCAATGAAGCACGTATACCAGTGATTAAACATTTAGATGGTAACTGTCACGTATTTGTAGAAGCACAGGCTGACTTGCAAAAAGCGCTACCAATTGCACTGAATGCCAAAACGCACCGTTATGGCGTGTGTAATGCTATGGAAACCTTGTTGGTCGATGAGCGAGTTGCAGAACAATTTCTACCTCGCATTGCAGAACTGTATGCAGAGAAACAGGTCGAATTACGCGGTTGCCCAGCAACCCAAAAGATTTTAGGCACGACCGTCAAAACTGCCACAGAAGAAGACTGGTACACCGAATATCTAGGTCCGATTTTGGCGGTTAAAGTGGTTTCAGGCATAGATGAAGCGATTGAACATATTAATAAATATGGTTCACATCATACCGATGCGATTATTACTGAAAACTTTAGCTTGGCGCGCCAGTTCCTTGCTGCGGTCGATTCAAGCTCAGTCATGATCAATGCATCTACTCGCTTTGCCGATGGTTTTGAATATGGCCTTGGTGCTGAAATTGGTATTTCAACCGACAAAATCCATACCCGTGGCCCTGTAGGCTTAGAAGGCCTAACCTCACAAAAATGGGTGGTTTTTGGTGATGGTCAAATTCGCCAATAAAATCCATTTGTAATTTTGCAACATCTAAATGTAATGTTCAGTTTCACATGAAGCTGAACATTACCCGACGACTCGCTTTAGACACAGTTCCACTACACACTTTCAAATTACACTCGCCTAAAATTTAAAAATTGATGATTAGAAAAAATCAGTAAAAAGAGTGACCTTGCTTATGTTTTATTACTTAATTATTAGTACTTTTGCCTTGGCGCTTTTAGTGTCATTTGTGGTGATGCGTCTATTCTCTGGCTCCATTAATGATATTTTGGCACGTATCATTCACGACCCTATCCATGAAGCATGGGCAAAATATACCAAGTTTGCAGGCATGGTGGTGGGCACATCATCAGGCATTCGTATTTACGATATGGAAAAATACATCACGCCGCTGACCTATGCCGAAAATGATAAAAAAATTGTAATAGAACTGACTCAGGAGCGCTGGGTACTAGAAATTTACCGCACCATTATTGAAACATTGCAAGGTTTGGCTTGGATGATGCTGGTATTTTTTATGGTGGCATTAATTGCTTATGTGATTGTCCGCTGGTCGGAAATTAAGTACGCAGCTAAATCCAAATAAACCGAATTCAAATTAAGAAATAATTTAAAACAGTTTGCCACTCGTCTAGGCAATGAAGTGTGCTATGTTAAGAGAATACAACAGGAATTAAGCAGAAAAATTGACCGTTATTTCATGAATAAATGAAAGTTTCGGACTGATAAATTTTAATTATTTATGATTTCATGGTCGATAATGCTTAAGTCTAATCTCCTAAAGTCTATCTAGGAGCAACAAAAAACCCATGATAAAACATACATACTGATCAAGATTGCAGCGCAACACACTGCCATTTGCCATCCTTGCCGCGCAGCTTGATTCACTAGGGATAACTTCAATTAGAATTCGGGTACATAAACGTGACTACATCAGTATTAGTGATTAACTGCGGATCTTCTTCTATTAAATATGCACTCGTGTCTGAGCGCCGCGAAGATCGTATTTTTGGTTTGGCAGAAAATCTAGGTTCTGCTGATGCACGCATTAAAGGTGTTACCGTCGGTGGTGAACCTCTCGAACTTTCTATTCCACATGCTGACCACGAAAAAGCATTGGAAACAATTTTAGGCCGCTTGTCGCAATATAAGCCTCAAGCCATTGGTCACCGCGTTGTACACGGCGGTACTTTAACCAAAGCAGAATTATTAACAGAAGAAATTGTTCAACGTATTCGTGAAGCAACTCCGCTTGCTCCGTTACATAACCCAGCACACTTGGTGGGTATTGAAGCAACGATGCGTTTGTTCCCAGAGCTTCCGCAAGTTGCTGTATTTGATACTGCATTCCACCAAACTATGCCTGCACACGCTTACCGTTATGCAGTACCTAAATTCTTATATACCGACCACAACGTACGTCGTTATGGCTTCCACGGTACAAGCCATGCCTATGTTTCAGAGCGTGGTTCAGAATTGGCTGGCAGCTTTAAACAAGGCGGCTGGTTAACAGCTCACTTAGGTAACGGTAGCTCAACTTGTGCGATTTGGAATGGTCAAAGTGTAGATACATCTATGGGCTTAACCCCACTTGAAGGTTTGGTAATGGGTACCCGTAGTGGTGATGTAGATCCAAGCTTACACAGCTTCCTTGCAAGCAACTTGGGTTGGGACATCTACAAAATTGACAAGATGCTAAACAGCCAAAGTGGTTTACTCGGCTTGTCAGGTTTATCGAACGACATGCGTACTTTAATTGAAGCATCTGAACAAGGTAATGAAGATGCAACGCTTGCCATTGAAGTATTCTGCTACCGTTTAGCTAAATCTTTAGCTGCGCTTAGCTGTGGTCTACCACGCTTAGACGGCTTGTTCTTCACTGGTGGTATTGGTGAAAACTCTGCTTATATCCGTGAAAAAACAGTATCTTACTTACCACACTTCGGTTTCAACTTCAGTAAAGAGCGTAACGACAACTTAAAACGTGGTACTGAAGGTCGTATTGATGCTGGTACTGGCCCACAAATTTGGGTTGTACCAACTGACGAAGAAGGCCGTATTGCTAAAGAAACTGCGCACGTTGCTGAGGAGCTAAAGTCAGCTGGAAAAAAGTCTGAATGTGATGCTGCGATTGCTTAAGCAATCGTAGTATCTGGTGTGCCTTCAATAAATTCCTAAATGATTTAGAAAAAACTATGAAAACAATACTTTTGGTTCCTACTGAAATTGGTGTTGGCTTAACATCAGCATGTCTAGGTTTAATTTACGCTTTGGAATGCCAAGGCGTAAAAGCAGGTTTTTTAAAGCCTTTCTCGCAAGAATTACAGCCAGAAGCAGACCGCACTACAGCGTTGTATCGTCATTTATTCAAGCATGAAACTGTTGAGCCGATTGCTTATAGCACGCTGACTGAACGCTTAAAAAATGATGAAAACGACGAATTGCTCGAAGATGCAGTACGTTTACATCGTGAAATTTCTAAGCACCATGATGTGATTATTGTTGAAGGCGTGTTGCCAAACGGACGCGATCCTTTTGCAACTGAACTGAATGCCACTTTGGCCAAAGCACTTGATGCAAAAGTCATTATTGTTAGCAATGCCGACATTAACAATGCTGCAAAAACAGCTGCCAAAGTAGACAACCAATTACGTTTCTTTGGTGGCGCAAGCTGCGAACGTACTGCGGGCGTATTATTCATGCGTACCAAAGGTTTACCAGAAGATTCTGCACAAATTCCTGTTACGCTTGATCCAAACTTACGTTTAATTAGCGACACCAACCAGTTTGTCAGCAAAATTCAAACTACACATCCAATGATTGGTAAAGATTGCATGCCAGTGATTGGCTTGGTGCCATTCAGCAATACTTTAAGTGTGCCACGCATGTCGGACTTGGCTGCACACATTTCTGCAGAATGGATTAACCAAGGTGAAGCAGCGCAGCGCCGTGTATTACACAGCAGCTTAATTGCATCGAATATTGAACACGAAATGCATAAATTCGTTGCAGGCGAGCTGATTATCAGTGGTTCTGACCGTGTCGATGTATTGCTTGCCAGTAGCTTAGCCAGCAGCAATGGTATTCCACTTGCAGGTTTGGTGTTAACTGAACATCAAGCACCAAGCGCACAAGCTTTAGAGTTCTGCCAAGCAGCAATGAAAAATGGCTTGCCAATTTTACATACTAAATTGAGCACCTTTGAAACTGCACATCAGTTATTAAACCTGAGCAACGAAATTCCTGTAGATGATACTGAGCGTGCAGAACAAGTTACCCGCTTTGTGGCCAGTCACATCAATGCAGAATGGTTAACCCAATTAATCAGCGATACGCATAAACCACGTTTATCGCCTTCTGCGTTCCGCCATGAATTGGTGCAAAAATCTATTGCAGCGAAAAAACGTATCGTGCTTCCAGAGGGTGATGAGCCACGTACCGTTCAAGCTGCAGCGATTTGTCAATCACGTGGTATTGCCCACTGCGTATTATTGGCAAAACCAGAAGCGGTAGTCGATGTTGCCAAAGCACGCGGTATTGAGCTTCCACACGACTTAGAAATCATTGATCCTGACTTGATTCGTGAAAACTATGTCGAAAAAATGGTTGCGATGCGTAAAGGCAAACTTACTGACGATCAAGCACGTGAACAGCTGCAAGACACTGTCGTATTAGGTACGATGATGTTAGCACTTGATCAGGTTGATGGTTTGGTGTCTGGTGCTGTGCATACTACAGCCAATACAGTTCGTCCCGCATTCCAGCTCATTAAAACTGCACCTGATTATTCATTGGTATCTTCAGTATTCTTTATGCTGTTACCAGATGAAGTATATGTGTACGGTGACTGTGCGATTAACCCAGACCCAGATGCTGAACAATTGGCTGAAATTGCGATTCAATCTGCTGACTCTGCAAAAGCGTTTGGTATTGACCCACGTATTGCCATGATTTCTTACTCAACTGGTACTTCGGGTGCAGGTGCTGACGTAGAAAAAGTAGCGAAAGCGACTGAAATTGCGAAACAACGTCGTCCTGACTTACTGATTGATGGCCCATTACAGTACGATGCAGCATCGGTTGAAAGTGTTGGTCGCTCTAAAGCACCAAACTCTCAAGTTGCAGGTCGCGCCAATGTGTTCATTTTCCCTGACTTGAACACAGGTAACACGACGTATAAAGCAGTACAGCGTTCTGCTAACGTGGTGAGTGTTGGCCCAATGCTACAAGGCTTGAACAAGCCAGTGAATGACTTGTCACGTGGTGCATTGGTAGATGACATTGTGTTCACGATTGCATTGACTGCGATTCAGGCAGAGCAACAAGCAGCTCAATAATTCGTAAAGTTAAGTTTTACAAACCACCTGATTGAAAAATTGGGTGTTTTTTTTATTCCACACTGTAGATTCATAGATCACTACAAAAATTGATTAGCTCCATCCAATCTATTTTTAAAACCTCTGCGCCAACCACACCGTATGCCCTGCACAATCCTGATCTTCCGCGAGCATTTTAACAACTTTAAAGCCATGATCTTTTAACAATTGTCGATACTCATCCTGCGACAAACTGGCATGATAAAGTGGCTCACCAAACATTTCCCCAATCGCCTCGCCCGCAGCAGGTCCACTGCTAAACATTAAAACTGTATTGGCGGTAGACCATAGGTAAGCGTCCGCTGAACCCCATGCCTATTTTTTAATTTGAGTTGGATTTCCAGCGATGTGGCAGTAATTCTTCTATTTGGGTCGCTTTATGCGTCGGCAGCCTTTTCAGCACATCACTTAAATAGGC
>NZ_JAYFSK010000061.1:0-14640 GCF_041464035.1 Acinetobacter sp. AL9
ACCCATCTTTATTTTCAGGGGATACAAAATAAGCAAGGTCTTGCTCTACTTTCTTTAAGCTTTCAGTCAAGTATTTCATTGCAAGTTTTTTTAAAATTTAATACCTAAATTGTATATGTTTGACTATGTGTCAATATAATTATTTTCTATAAATCACTCTTTTGAATAGTCTTCCGTACGCTGCATTGCTGCTTGAATATTGACCAATGCTTGCTCTACATCTGCAAATGTTTTGGCATTGCCGCCACTTAGTGCCTGACGCCATTTACGTGCACCTGGCAGGTTTTGGAATAAACCTAAAATATGGCGGGTAATGACAGAAAGTGGTGCACCTTGTTGTAGACGTTGTTCAATATACGGCAACATGCGCTGCATAATTTCAAAACGGTCAGGTAATTCTAGCCCCCATAATTGCCCAAGCTCTGCCAGTAAATAAGGGTTGTGATAGGCTTCACGACCAATCATCACCCCATCGACATGCTTGAGGTGTTGTTGGGTTTCGGCAAACGTTTTAATTCCACCATTAATTTCAATTAACAATTCGGGGCGGTCTTGTTTTAGGCGATACACATCCTCATAACGCAGAGGCGGAACTTCGCGGTTTTCTTTAGGCGATAAACCTTGTAATAAGGCAATTCGGGCATGCACGATAAAGTTATTGCAACCTGTTTGAGCCACAGTATCCACAAAATGCAGCATCTCTGCATAAGAGTGCATGTCATCAATCCCGATGCGATGTTTTACGGTCACAGGAATATCAACCGATTGACGCATGGCGGCAATACACTCTGCAACCAAGTCTGGTTCTGCCATTAAACACGCACCAATTTTATTGTTTTGTACTCGATCACTTGGGCAGCCAACATTCAGGTTGATTTCATCATAACCCCAGTCTTGTGCCATTTTACTGCAGGTCGCAAGGTCTTTCGGATTTGAACCGCCCAACTGCAAGACAATAGGATGTTCTTCTTTGCTGTAATCTAAATGGCGCTTGGCATCACCAAATAAAATTGCGCCAGTGGTTACCATTTCAGTATACAGAATGATATTGGGGTTAAATAAACGTGCAAAAAAACGGTAATCGCGGGTAGTCCAATCCATCATAGGGGCAACCGAAATGCGAGGTTGTAAAGTTTGGATGGCACGTGTCATAACCCACCTGAATTGAAAAACAAAAGCACAAGACCGCGCATTATACGGGGTTTAAGTGAAAATCGACAGTATCCCCAACCCACATCCATTGGCATTAACTTTGCTTTGTTCGCTATGAACAAAGCAGCGCAACCGTAGATGCTAAAGCGGAACTGCTCAGTATTTGTATGCGTAGCCGTTTTTTAGTATGTTGAAAAGATAACGATAACGCAGCATAAGAGGGAAAATAAAATGTTGGTATTAGAAGAAATTTATCGAACTAAGAAAAATGAATTTTCAACGGCATTTAATTTACGCATGCAGCGCAGTTTAAGTTGGTGGAAAAAAGCCATTGAGTTTCATGATGATGTCGATATGCAATTTATGACAGCATGGGTGGCGTTGAGTGCCTTGTATGCGCAAGGTCAAACGGCAGAGCATACACAACAGACCTTGCAGCAATTTGTGCAGCGTATGTATCAAAAAGATGTCGATCAGCGCATGGCGAGAATTATTTGGGAAAAATATCCACAAAGTTTAGAGGTGTTGCTGACCAACCCTTATTTGTATCAAAGTTTTTGGGATTGGCGTAATCAAAAAATGACTGAAGCTGAATGGCGTGCAGATTATGAAGCAGAGAAACAGCAGATTATGCAGGCATTGCACATCCATGATTCAGCTACAATTTTGGCATGTTTGTTTAAGCGCTTATTGACGTTACAGCAGCAACTTTTACAAGGTGGTGCAACTTATAACAGTGCAATCAACCGCAAACAACTCAGCCATGCCAATACTTTACTGTGTGCGTTGATGCCGTGTTTTATCCAAATCTTATTGGAAAATTTAGAAAATGTGGAATTGAGTCAGCCATTTTACCCTGTGATGCAAATGTCTTAAGCGACTTGCTTGATTGTAATCGCAGCGTTTAAGGCATGGCGGTGTGTTGACGTTGATGCTGCCAGTCGAGTAGGGCAAAGCTCATTGCGGCGGTAACAAAACACAAACCAACTAGGCAACTCCATAACCATCCACCGTGTTGCCATGCATAGATTCCCAAGGCAGAACCACAAGCACCGCCAGTAAAATAACTGGTCATATAAATTGAGTTAATCCGCGATTTGGCATCGGGGCGTAAGCGAAAAATTACATTTTGGTTGCTGCTGTGTACGGTGGCAAGCCCAAGGTTAATTAAGCCAAAACCAAGAATATAGCTCCATAAGCTAAATTGTCCGTTGTATAGAAAGACCCAACTGATTGCCAATAGCGCCAAACCACCCCACGTCAGCGCTGTAACATAGCCACGATCTGCAATTTTCCCCACGTGTTTGGTCGAAAGAGCACCGAATACACCCACCATTGCCACAATGCCCACCATAAAGTCAGCTAAGCCAAAACTGGATTTGAGTAATACTGCAATGGTGGAAAACAACACGCTCATCGCTGCAAAAGCAAACGCACCGAGCAAGGCACGATAGACCAAACGACGTTCTTCTAAAATGAGTTTGCCCATAGACTGAAACACGGCCAAATAGCTGAGTTTGCTGGTTGAGATAAAGGGTAAGCGTGCTTTGAGTACCGCGGCAATGCAAAGCATCAGCACACCGCTAATCAGGTAAATCACTTTCCAATGGAATAAGTTGGACAGCAAACCTGCCAAACTGGTCGAAAGTAAAATACCGACCAATAAACCACTCATCAATAAACCGACCACTTCACCCATTTTTTCAGGTTTTACGGTCATGGTGGCAAAGGGAATTAAGACTTGTGCCGCCACAGAAAACAGCCCTGTGATAATCGTGCCAATCCATAGCATGCTTAAATTGCTGGAAAAGGCACATAAAAATAAGCCAATCGAGGCCAAAAACATCAATAGGGGAATGAATTTGGTTTTATTGACAATATCGCCCATAGGCACAATAAACAATAAACCCAGTGCATAAGATACTTGTGCAAAAGTCACCGTCAATGCCACTTGGGATTGCGGAATCTGGAAAGATTGATGAATCGAGTAAATCAGCGGTTGGCAATAATAATTGGCCCCCGCGCATAGGCCACAGGCAATCGCCATCAACCAGAGCAGGGTTTTATCTTGGCTGATGTCGGGTGCAGTGTTCATAATTATCCTAAGGTCAATGGTAAAACGGGGTTGCAGTAGCACAAAGATTGAATCCAATATTCAACTTCATTAGTGGCAGGATGTCGCCTTTAACTTATTGAGAGAACTTGTTTTTGGACAAGGTGATCATCATCACGCCTACAATATTGAGCATGCAGCCGAACCATTGTATGCCATTTAGATGTTCACCTAAAAATGCTGTGGCCAATAGAATCGTCAAGATGGGGCCAATTGAAGCAATCATGGCCGATTGTGCCGCACCTAAACGGGCGATACTGTGCGCCATGAGTAAGGTGGGCAAGACTGTGACAAATATCCCTAAAGCTATGCCATAGCCCAGCACTTCTACAGGCAGTTGTTGCACCAGTCCCAGTGGATTCGGTGTGACCAAACTGTAATGCGTAAGCGTACCGATGCAGGCAATACTTAAAGCCAGACCTGTAAAATTCCATGAACCAAAATGCTGAATCAGGCTTTTGGTCAGCAATAAATAGCCTGCAAAACACACTGCACTGGCGAACACCAAACTACTGCCTAACCAAAAATACGTGTCATGTGGGGTATTGCTCTGTTCCTGTAACATCACAATCACTGTTCCACCATAACTCAGAGCAATTGCAAACAGACTCAGCCAGCTAAGTTTCTGCCGATACATTACGCTCGAAGCCAGAACGGTGAGCGTTGGATATAAAAACAGAATAATGCGTTCTAATGAAGCGCTAATGAACATCAGCCCTAAAAAATCCAGCCAGCTAGAAAAATAATAGCCCATCAGACCTGCAAATATTATTAGCAGCCAATTGCGTGTAGAGATGTTGCGACTGTGATGGCGATTGAGCCAACAAATCAGCAAGAAGAAAGGCAGGGCACTTGCCATGCGCAAAGCCATGAGTACGGTTGCATCGACCAACGGTGAAAGTGCATAAGCCTGTTTAATAAAAATGGCTTTGGTACTAAACAAAAAGGCTGCAAATAAGGCAAAGATGGAGCCCCATTGTGTGGCGTTAAGTCTGATCATGAAAAATGCTGTCGAGCAAGGTGGATGCAAGAAAAGTGACACATGCCGCGCACACAAATGCAAGTTGCATGATGGATAAAGACAGATGCGACTGCATGGATAAAGCTGTGTGCTGTATTTGAGCAAGCATAGCCGATTTTATGCAGATGGTCTGCTTGAGATGGCACAAATTTTGTGAAAAGTAGAGTAAATGGGGTTTGCACGATAATGGTGCAAATTAGCTAAAAATGTTGCAAAACAGAGAAAATCCATCATCAGACTAAATGACGCACAAAAAAAATGAAAAAAATAGCAGCACTTAACTTAGACCTGAGTTGAATAAATTCAAGCTTCTTTTAAAAGTTTTACTGTTTCAAATATTCGATTTTACTCATAAGGCAAAGGTAGGTTTTTCTAAGGTTTTCAGATGCGCAAAACACTTCTAAATTGAACCTTGTTGTGCGGTGTAAAAATTGTCAAAAAAGTCAATTTGGTGTTTAAGTTTTTGCTTTTAGCGCTTAAATGTATAGATATGCAATCTTTTAGCGCTAAGTCGGATTTTCCCAATTAAGTGAAATGCGTGTCAGAATGATCAATGCTTAATTCATTTAAATGTGGTCAACTGCAAGCTCAAAGCATCGCTTTTTTTCTTTTAGACACGTCAAATCGAAGTTTTGCTGAATAATTAGACTTATATTCAAGAAGCAAAACTTATCAATTATATCTCGCAACAATATTTTTATGAATCATCAGTTCAAAATATGGGTATTTATTAAATAAATATTGGGTGGTAATTTAAAAATGTTGCATTAGAATCCAAAAATTCAACAAAACTTATCCTGAGGGGAAAGCATCGTTATCCACGATGTTGACTTAAGAAAAACTAGCTTGAGGAACGCTCATGCAGATCGGAATTCCAACCGAAACTGTTGTCGGTGAAAATCGTGTCGCTGCGACGCCAGAAACAGTAAAGAAGTTGATTAGCGCGGGTCATAGCGTAGTCATTGAACGTGGTGCAGGCGTAAAAGCCGCTTATATCGACAGCGCTTATGAACAAGTAGGCGCGACCATGACAGATGATGCTTATCGCGGTAGCCAAATGATTTTGAAAGTTCGTGCCCCAAAGGGTGAAGAAATTCAAAAACTTGCACCGAACAGCACTGTGGTGGCGATGTTTGATCCTTACCGCAATACTGAATTAGACCAATTTGCTGCGGCTCAGGTGTCTGCATTTGCTTTAGAGCTTTTGCCACGTACCTTGTCGCGTGCGCAAAATATGGACGTGTTGTCATCACAAGCCAACTTGGCAGGTTATAAATCTGTGTTGTTGGCTGCAGCAGAATATCAACGCATGTTCCCAATGTTAATGACGGCAGCGGGTACTGTAAAACCTGCGCGTGTTGTGATCATGGGTGTGGGTGTTGCTGGTTTGCAAGCCATTGCAACAGCGAAGCGTTTAGGTGCTGTAGTCGAAGCAACTGACTTGCGTCCAACGGCAAAAGATCAGGTGGAATCTTTGGGTGGTAAGTGGTTAGACGTACCAATGTCTGAAGAAGAACAACAAAAAGCTGCCGATGCTGCCAAAAATGGTTATGGCTGGATGCCTGGTGAACAATACATTAAAGACCAAGCAGTGATTGTCGATAAAGCCGTTTCTAATGCGGATATCGTGATTACCACTGCGTTATTGCCGGGTCGTGATGCACCGCGTTTAATCAAAGCGGAAACTGTGGCAAAAATGAAGCCGGGTTCTGTGATTTTAGATATGGCAGTCGAAACGGGCGGTAACGTCGAAGGTTCACAATGCGGTGAAACTGTAGTGACTGCCAATGGTGTGAAAATTTTGGGTATTCCAAACATTCCATCGACTGTATCGACAGAAGCATCTGCACTATATGCGCGTAATGTGTTGAATTTTGTTGAAACATTATTTGATAACGACAAGAACTTCGCATTGAATCCTGAAGAAGAAATTCAGAAAGCGTTGCTGGTCACTCATAACGGTCAAGTGCTGTTAAAGCGTGGTTAAGGAGAATTCTCATGGTTGAAACAATTACGATTTTTGTCCTTGCCATCTTCGTAGGTTACTACGTGGTGTGGGGGGTAACACCTGCGTTACATACGCCATTAATGGCAGTAACCAATGCACTTTCTTCAATCATTATTGTCGGTGCGATGATTCAAACTGTTGGTCTACCAATCATGGGTGTAGAAGGCAGTGTCGATTTCCAAACCATTAATGTGGTGAGTGTACTGGGTGCGATTGCTGTGTTCTTGGCAAGCATCAATATTTTCGGTGGTTTTGCAGTGACTGCACGTATGCTGGAAATGTTCAAACCAAAAGCAAAGAAAAAAGAGGGCTAATGCATGGAATTTATTCGTGAATATGCAGACTGGTTCTATTTAATCGGGGCTGTGCTCTTTATCTTAACTTTACGTGGTTTGTCTGGGCCTAAAACTGCGATTGCGGGCAACCGTTACGGCATGATCGCAATGGCGATTGCAGTCTTGACTACATTCTTTGTGGCAGACAATCCAGTTGTGTGGATGATTCTGGCAGCTATGGCAGCAGGTGCGGTGGTGGGTATTGCCCGCGCACGTACGGTGCCAATGACTCAAATGCCTGAAACTGTAGCGTTAATGCACTCTTTAGTCGGTTTGGCTGCAGTTTTAATTGCGATTGCTGCGATTATTCATAACAACAAGTTGATTGAACTTGGTCCAGACTTGTTGGCTACAAATGGCATTACTTTCCATGAAATGAGCAAAGTTCATTTATTTGAATTGTTTGTGGGCTGTTTCGTGGGGGCGATTACCTTTACTGCATCTGTTTTTGCATACGGTAAATTGGCGGCGAAGAAATGGGCAAAAACTATTTCGGGTGCATGGGTAAAACCTGTTCAGGCGTTAATTTTCCTTGCCATGCTCGGTTTTGGGATTCACTTCTTCCTGAGCGGCAACATGACTTCATTCTGGGCAATGACAGGTTTAGCATTGGCATTCGGTTGGGTATGGATTGCACCAGTGGGTGGTGGTGACATGCCAGTTGTGGTGTCATTGTTGAACTCGTTCTCAGGTTGGGCGGCAGCAGGTATTGGTTTCACACTTGAAAACAACATGCTGATTGTTGCAGGCTCATTGGTCGGTTCTTCAGGTGCGATTCTGTCTTACATCATGTGTAAAGCCATGAACCGTTCAATCATCAACGTATTGTTTGGTGGTGCGATGGGCGGTGCAGCAGCACCAACGGCAGCAGCGGGTGCGCAAGTACAACGTAACTACCGTTCAGGTTCTGCTGATGATGCTGGCTTCTTGATGTCAAATGCAGACAGCGTAGTAATTGTACCGGGCTATGGTATGGCGCAAGGTCGTGCACAGAATGCGGTCAAAGAATTGGCCAACTTGTTAAAAGAGCAAGGTGTAACTGTTCGTTTTGCGATTCACCCAGTGGCAGGTCGTATGCCGGGTCACATGAACGTATTACTTGCAGAAGCAGACGTACCGTATGAAGACATCTTAGAAATGGACGAAATCAACTCAGATTTCCCTGCAACAGATGTGGTGTTGGTGATTGGTGCAAATGACGTAGTTAACCCTGCGGCAAAAGACGATCCAAACTCGCCAATTTACGGCATGCCAATTCTTGAAGCGCATAAAGCACGTACCATTATGGTCATCAAGCGCTCAATGGCAACAGGTTATGCGGGTCTAGACAACGACTTGTTCTATAACGACAAGACCATGATGATCTTTGGTGATGCCAAGAAAGTTGTGGAAGATATGACTAAATCAATCAACGGTACAGGTCACTAAGACACTGTTTCCAGATATGAAACCGCCTTCGGGCGGTTTTTTTTATGGCTGATGTAAAGTGGTTAATTGAGATCAGGCAGATTGAGTTTGGGCGAGTTTTATAGGATTGGTTTGAAGCAATGTATTGGGTAGGGGATGATATAAACCAATATTTGGTGGGTAGATTAATGCGATATAAAAATGATTAGGGATATGAGCTTCAAAAGATCTGCATTAAAAAAGCGACTTATTTGAAAGTCGCTTATTGTGTATCTTTAAGGCTGCTCAAGTGAGCTGTTGTATTAAGCAACAGACTCAGGCGTAGTGCGCCATAAGCTTTCTAGGTCGTAGAATTTACGTGCTGTTGGTAGCATTATGTGAACCACTACCATACCAAGATCGACCAAGATCCATTCTGCATCACGTTCACCTTCAATACCAATTGGGCGGAAGCCTGCTTTGCGCGCTTCTTCGGCAACATTGTCGGCAAGAGATTTTACGTGGCGAGTTGATGTACCGCTAGCAATCACAATGGCATCTGAAACATTGCTGATGCTGCTGACATCAAGTTCAACAATTTCTTTGGCTTTTACATCAAGGAGAGCTTCATGTACAACTTTAAGACAAGTTTGTACGTCATGCTTTTGGGTATTCATTGCAAGATCGTGAGAATTAGAAGCGCCGGGCGATGGTTCTAAATTCATGGGGTGTATAATTTCCTAAAATTATTCATCGTCTAATATAGCTGTTTTAGCCTGAAATTTCAAATCGGTTTAATTTTAACCACTTTGATTTGAGGGAAAGTATTTGTCTTTCCATGCAAATGATTGATTTGACGCCAGACTTGGGCGGTATTCTGCAGCGATATAGCCTGAATAAGCACTGTGCTGTAACCATTTGAAAATAGTAGTATAGTCTAGCTCGCCTGAATCGGGTTCATGGCGTCCTGGATTGTCGGCAAACTGGATATGACCAATATCCTGAATGTTTTCTTGCAATGCGCTCAGCACATCTTCACCCATCATCGCCATGTGATAACAGTCGTATTGCATTTTAAGAGCAGGATGTTTGACTGCTTCTAGCATCTCTTGAGCTTGCGCAATATTTTGTACTAAAAAGCGTGGCATGTCGGTGCCATTAATCATTTCAAAGACAGGCTGAATATGATGTTGAGTGAGCATCGAGCAGGCCAGTTTTAGGTTTTCTGCCAGTGTGTTTAAGCAAGGCAGTAAATCGGCATCGACAGGTTGTTTGCCTGCCAAAATATTGACGCTAGGGACATTTAATGCCGTGGCATAGCGGATGGCTAACTCTAAGGCATGATGAAATTCAATCTCTTTTCCGGGTACGCCCGCCAAACCATTGCCGCCTTGCATGAGGTCACCCGCAGGGACATTGATTAAACACAGGCTGAGTTGGTGGAGTGTGAGTTGGGTTTGAATCTGCTCAATACTCAGCTCATAGGGAAATTGAATTTCAACATGCTGAAAACCATGTTCGCGTGCAAGGGCAAAGCGTTCAATTAAAGGCACTTCGGTAAAAATCATCGACAGATTAACCGCCAGTTTAGACATGCAGGTGCTCCTTGCAGGCAAAGGTTGGATCAGGAATCAAGCCGATTAAGCTTCGACCTGATGAATAATGGTGGCTAAATCTGCTTCTGCAAAACCCTTGGCTTGATGGGCTTGCAGTTGTGAAAGGGCTTTTTCTGCCACAGGAATCTGTAACTGAAATTGCGCTGCCAGTTGTAAGGCATTGTTTAAATCTTTAGACAGGGTTTGGACTTTCCATTGCACAGGCTCAAAACTGTGAGTTGCCATACGTGGAGTTAAAATCTGAAACGGTTTCGAGTCGGCAAAACCACCCGCCAAAGCAGGTGCAAGTAAACGGGTGTCTACGCCTGCCTGTCCTGCTAAGGCAACAGCTTCGGCAATTAGGGTGCTGTTGGCAGCAACAATCAGTTGGTTGCAGATTTTAGTGGCTTGTCCTGTGCCTGTTTCGCCCATACGGGTCACACGTTGTGACAGCACATCATAAATCGGGCTTAATTTTTCGATGGTGTTTGCATCACCCCCTGCAAAAATCACCAAACTACCTTGTTCGGCTCCCGCAGTGCCTCCCGATACAGGTGAGTCAATCCATGTGACCTGTTTGAGGTTGGCTTGCTGCGCTAGCTTTTGGGTTTGATCTACAGACAAACTGGAAAAATCGACAATGACTTGTTGAGCAGTCAAAAAAGGCTCAATTTGATCTAATACAGCTTGGACGGCATTATCATCGGCAAGGCAACTCAAGATCACTGGATATTGTCCGATCTCGCTCAATTGCAGCGGTTTTGCCCCCAGACTGAGCACAGATTCGCAAGCCGCAGGGCTACGATTCCACACCGCGACCTCAAAACCTGCCTGAACTAAGCGGGTTGCCATGCGCGTCCCCATAAGTCCCATACCTAAAAAAGCGATTTTTGTGTCACGATCAAAATGCATAGCGCTGATTCTCCATTTTTGCCTACAGTACAAGTCTGGCTTGAAATGTCAATTTAGCCTTTGGTCAAAGTCTGTTGTGTTTGAACTGAATCAAAACTGACGCGGTGCAAAGGTCACTTCAGGGTTCTTGTCCTTTTTACGTGCCAGTTGGCTATTTTTACCCAGCAATAATTTTAATTGCCAAATTTTTTCTAAACGTAAAGATTTATTTGGCGCATGTTCCATAGCATCCAGCACTTGTTTGGCTGCAGCCAATGCATCTGGGGAGCGTTGTGCAATTTCTTCAGCAAGGGCTTGTGCTTTTTGTAAGGGGGTTGCATCTAAATGCGTGACCAAACCAATTTCTTTGGCATAGTTGGCATCAAAAATACGCGCAGTTAAAGTCAGCTCTTTGGCAAGGTCTAGACCGATTAAACCTTTTAAAGAACGGCTTAGCCCCATATCAGGCACTAAGCCCCAACGGCTTTCCATAATCGACATTTGTGTGTCAGGATGCGCGATACGAATATCTGCGGCCAAGGCCAATTGCATCCCTGCACCAAAACAATAGCCTTCAATTGCAGCAATTACAGGTACAGGCAATTGTTGCCAAACGAGAAATGCTTTTTGAAACAGGCTTTGCCCTGGCTTAATTAACTCCCAAGCCGCAAATGCACGGTTTTGTGGATTGTTGAGGTCGGCCAAGTCAATGCCTGCACTAAATACCTTTGCTTCGCCTGTTAAAATTACACAACGTAAGCTGCGGTCTTTTTTAAGTTTTTCGGCAGTCCGCACCAATTCTTTGAGTAGGGCAAAACTCATGGCATTGCGTTTGTCTGGGCGGTTCAGGGAAACTGTGGCGATGCCATTATTTTTTTCGATACGAAGTAAGGTCATGATGTGAGCTCTTGTTTTTACTGGGCAAAGCATAACATGGGCAGCAGTGCGATAAATGACAGCAGAGTCACGGCAAAGCCTTGCGACCTTGCCTTTGATTACGTGACTTTTTTTTGTGAATAGTGCTGGGTGAGTCGTGCTTACAAACTGTATCTTCTCGTTGAGGCGTTCGCGGTGAATGTCACTTTGATGTTGGCTAACTCACCGCATTGTGTTTGGTAAAAATGTGTTCTGCCGCATGTTCAACTTGCTGTATACAGGTTTGTAATTCCTGATAACGGTTTAAGACCTCTTGCACAAACAGATCATCGGCTTTACGACGTTCTTTACGTAAGGTCGAAACAAACTGTTCAAATGAGCCTGTTACTTCTTGCAGGTTCGGTGTGCCAACATAGCGGGTCGCACCATACAGACGATGCAACACATGCTCGAGTTGTGGGAAATCTTCCAGTTCAATCAGCTGTTCAATTTCATGTAATTCTGTGGCAAAGCTATCCACTAGCATTTTCAGTAAATCCACTGCAAGGTCTTCTTTGTTGGCTGCCAGCATTAGGCTTTGTTGCCAATCCAACACCTGTGGATCTAGCGCTTCAATCACAATGGCTTTATCGACTGCAGGTGGCTTATTAAAACTTTGCGTGGTCCAATGGGTTAAAATTTGGATGATTTGTTCAATCTGAATCGGTTTGGTGACATAGTCATCCATACCGACTTTGAGTAATTTTTGCTTTTCATCGGCAAGAGCATGCGCGGTGAGGGCAATAATAGGTAAGCGTTTGTGATTTTCCAAAGTCGATTCTAAAGAACGAATCGCACGGGTGGTATCTACCCCCGACATCACAGGCATTTGAATATCCATAAAGATCAGGTCAAATGGTTGCTGTCCCTGCTCAATGCGTTGCTGCAAAATCCCCAAAGCTTCCTGACCACTTTGCGCTTTGGTGGTGGTCACATTCAGTTCGCCCAACAAGGCTTCGAGTACAATCAGGTTTGGTAGATGGTCATCCACCGCTAAAACGTGCAGGCCTTTACCATCAAATGATGCAGACTCCTGTTCATCAAAACTGTTTTCATTGTTGAGTAAGTCAATTAAGGCTGAACGACTGAGCGGTTGATACAAAGCGCGCGCACGATATTCATTTAACAGACTTGGGTCTAGCGCCATTTGATAGCCATACACTGCCAAGTTACCTTGATAACGGGTACGAATTTCTTTTAATAAAGCTTCGGTGTCGCCACTATGATCAACAATCAACCAAGTATTGTCTTGCAGGTCGGATACATCTTTTAAGCGGCTAAATAAATCTAAAATTGAAGCGGCTTCAATATGTCGCACCGCATAATTTTCAAGATAATGACGCAAGACATTCGCTGTGGCAGGGTGCGCCAAATACGACACCACCTGAATCTCTTTAAAGTTTGGATGCTGCTGTGCATGCGCTTCATCTACCGCAAACATGGCAGTAAACCAGAAGGTCGAGCCTTTTTCGGTTGGGGCGCGTTCCTGATTGTCTTCAAAGCCAATTTGACCTTGCATCAAATGCACCAACTGTTTGGAAATGGCCAAACCTAAACCTGTACCACCAAATTGACGCGTGACCGAAGTATCACCTTGAGAGAAAGACTCAAACAATTTTTTACGGTCTGTACCGCTTAAGCCAATGCCACTGTCTTGGACGCTAAAGTGAATTAAGCATTGTCCAATATCGTCATGTTCTACCCGCGCCCGTACAATAATTTCACCATCGGGGGTGAATTTAATCGCATTGGAAATTAAATTGGTTAAAATTTGCTTGAAACGTAAAGCATCGCCCAGCACATATTGCGGCACGTTATCGGCAAAATAAAAGGCCATGTTGATGTGTTTTTGCGCAGCCAAAGGCGAGAGCATATCCATCACATCAAAAATGGCTTCTTCTAAATCAAAGGGTGCGGTATCCAGTTCCAGTTTGCCTGCATCAATTTTAGAAAAATCCAATACGTCATTAATGAGTGCTAAAAGATGCGCCGATGATTTACGAATGGTCTGTAAATATAAATTCTGTTCATTGCTAAGATTTTCCTGACGCAATAACAGGTGAATAAAGCCATCAATACTGTTCAATGGTGTTCTGAGTTCGTGACTGATGTTGGCTAAAAATACCGATTTAGACTGGTTGGCAGAAATCGCTTGGTCACGTGCCTGACGATAAGTGATGTTTTGCACTTCCAAAGTATCGAGGGTGCGGCGCAAGTCATCTTCGGTTTGTTCGGTATGTTCTTTGAGTTCTAAAAAGCTGAAATGCAGGCGTTTTACCACATTGGCAATATCCCGCTGCAGTAAGCGTAATTCGCCAGTACTGTTAATGACCATGTGTTGATCGAGCGTATCGGCATTCAGGCGTTGTAGCTGCATGCGAATTTCATACATGGGTGCAATCCAGCGTCGTGAATAGAAATTCAGACACAGCAATAACAACAACAGGGTCAGCAAGCCTGTGGCAATTAATACAATCATGACCCGATAACGGGCAATTTGTAATGGCTGATTGTCCAGTTCAATCAGCAACCATGCAGGACGGTTGATGTCTTGCTGAATTTGCATGCCATACACATGATTATTTTTATACAGAATTGGGCCAAAAAAATCGGCATTTTTAGGGAATTTGGGCCATTCGGCTTGGTCTTGAAAGCCCATGCTTAAACGGCGTGTACCAGAAGCATCAATCAGTGCAGTACGAATCAAGTGCTTTTCGTTCATCATGTTTTGCATAAAAGTACGTGCTTCTTCGTACTTCCACGGAAAGCTAGCCAGTTGATGCAAAGCTGCTTCAGATGGCAACTCAAAACGGGTCAAAATCGCAATTGCCATTTGTCGCTGCTGTGCTTTTGCGGCATTCGAGGTTTCAGATAAAACTAGCATCGTGCCGACGCATGCCAAAACCATAATTGGCACAAAAATAAGTGCAATCAGCTGTCCATAAGCATGATTTAAATGTAAGCGCTTAAATAACTTTTTATTGATATTTGACATGGTTAACGCAGTTTAATCCCTATGTTTGGCAGTTTAGCATGCTTTATCAAATGGAGCGTAAAACTCAGTCCTTCAGGTCAGAGATATAAGCGACACGACATGAAGTGTCGTTTGATTTAACTAAGGACTATTTTCCTTGAGTTTTGATTGTTAATATAAGTACATGAAAACCCTTAAATTACGTATAAAAGACAAACATTGCAAGGTGTTAGACCAACTAGCATCAGAA
>NZ_JAYFSK010000062.1:0-14057 GCF_041464035.1 Acinetobacter sp. AL9
GGGTGGATGCGGTAAAGGTCGCCCTAAGAAGCAGAAAGCAAGCGAAATCCGTGAGGAAGTCGCCTAAGAGCTTTGCTTTTAGAATCCCCCACTTGAGTGAAAACGAAAGTGGGGGGAGTATGTCAATGCAGCTTTCATTTAGTATGAATTGTTTAGTCCTCATGTTTAAACAAACATAAAAAAGCCGCTCAATTTGAGCGGCTTTCGATTTCACAAAATCATCACCAAGTGATTATTTGTTTTTGTCTTTCAATTGTGGGACTGCAGAACCTGAACCAATCGACAATAAGCCAGAATTGGTATAAAGACCCAATTTAGCGCGTGTATCGGTAATGTCTAGGTTACGCATAGTTAACTGACCAATACGATCCATTGGCGTAAACATTGAATCACCTTTCTCCATAGTTAAACGCTCAGCTTCATAAGTGAGGTTCGGAGATTCAGTGTTCATAATGGTATAGTCATTACCACGACGTAATTCTAAAGTCACTGTACCAGTAATTGCTTTAGCCACCCAACGCTGCGCAGTTTCACGTAACATTAACGCTTGAGAATCGAACCAACGACCTTGATACAATAAACGACCTAAACGTAAACCGTTAATGCGGTATTGTTCAATAGTATCTTCGTTGTGAATACCCGTAACCAAACGCTCATAAGCAATGTGCAATAACGCCATGCCTGGTGCTTCATAAATACCGCGAGATTTTGCTTCAATAATACGGTTTTCGATTTGGTCAGACATCCCCAAACCATGACGACCACCAATACGGTTCGCTTCAAGAATCAACTCAACAGGGTTTTCAAAACGCTGACCGTTTAATGCAACTGGCATACCTTCTTCAAAGGTAACCGACACTTCTTCGGCTTTAACTTCAACGTCATCTTTCCAGAACGCCACGCCCATGATTGGATCAACGATTTTGATGCCAGCATCTAGGTACTCAAGGTCTTTCGCTTCGTGTGTTGCACCTAGCATGTTTGAGTCAGTTGAATAAGCTTTTTCTTTTGACATTTTATAGTCAAAACCATTGTCGATAAGGAATTGTGACATTTCCGCACGACCGCCTAATTCATCAATAAAGGTTTGGTCTAACCACGGCTTATAAATTTTAAGCGCAGGATTAGTCAATAAACCATAACGATAGAAACGCTCAATATCGTTACCTTTATAGGTTGAACCATCACCCCAGATGTTTACGTCATCTTCTTTCATGGCAGTCACTAGCATTGTACCTGTTACTGCACGACCAAGCGGGGTGGTGTTAAAGTAAGGTATACCGCCTGTGCTGATATGGAATGCACCACATTGGATGGCAGCAATACCTTCCAAAGCCAACTGCATACGGCAGTCAACCAAGACTGCTTTTACCGCACCGTATTCTTCGGCTTTCTTTGGAATGGCATCATAGTCATCTTCATCTGGCTGACCCAAGTTTGCGGTATACGCATATGGTTCAGCGCCTTTTTGCTTCATCCACAATAAAGCAGCTGAAGTATCTAGACCACCAGAAAAGGCGATACCGACTTTTTTGCCTACTGGTACATTCTGCAAGATAGTTGCATTATCAGTCATTGCTAGTCCTAACTTTTTTAAAATAGGCACCACATTTGGTGGCCAAGGAGAATTCTAAACTGCAAATTATAGCACTCTTTAAAATGCTTGTTTTCGTTAAAAAAGCGCATTTGATAAAAAAATCAGGTTCAGGCTTAAATTTTCATGTAGAAATGGCAAACTTGGTATAGATGTTGAAGATCAAAACCTGCAATTGGGATGGTGCAGAATAAAATCACTTTTACTTTTGGGCGGTTTTATATCAAGTTTATATCAAGAATAGTTAGGGTCTATTGCCAAGTTTCATAACGCAATCTGAGAAAGTTTTAGCCACATGAGCAAGAACAAAGCACTGCTTTGTTTGCTGCGCAAGGGGACAAGCATATTTTTTGCTGCTATTGCGTTATGAGTCAGTCATTTAGAATGACTAAATTTCCTGCCTCATGCCTTATATCAGCTAAAAAACCTTGCGAGATATATCTCTCACGTCGCAAACATAGAAGAAGTGTCAACAGACCCTATAAATTGACGTTTGCGCCACACAGTCGAACTTTAGAGTCATAAACAGTTTATAAAAATCGGTTAAAGTATTCATGCAACAAGTTGCAAAGCTCATTATATAAGGACTCATCATGACAACTCGCTATGCAAATATTCTAAAACCATTACATTTAGGATTTACCACCATTAAAAACCGTGTCGTGATGGGTTCAATGCACACGGGTTTGGAAGATCGTTTTTATAATTATCCAAAACTGGCTGCTTATTTTGGCGAACGTGCCAAAGGTGGCGTGGGTTTAATTATTACAGGTGGTATTTCACCTAACCGTCAAGGCTGGTTATTGCCTGCGGGCGGTACTATGAATACATTGGGCGATGTTGCACCACATCGATTAGTGACACATGCCGTACATAAGCATGGTGCGAAAATTTTAATGCAAATTCTGCATTCAGGACGCTATGGTTATCAACCATTTGTGGTGTCTGCAAGTCCGATTAAATCTCCAATTTCACCATTTAAACCACGTAAAATGAGTGAAAGACAAATTTTAAATACCATTGAAGATTATGCGAAAACAGCTAGTTTAGCCAAAATGGCAGGCTACGATGGTGTCGAAATTATGGGTTCGGAAGGCTATTTACTGAATCAGTTTTTAAGCCGTCATGTGAATCAGCGTGAAGACCAATGGGGCGGTACGATTGAAAACCGTATGCGTTTTGCTTTAGAAGTAGTCAAAGCCATTCGCGCCGAAGTGGGTGAAAAATTTATTATCTGCTTCCGCTTGTCGATGCTGGATTTAGTCCACGATGGCAATACCATGCACGAAGTGATTACCGTTGCCAAAGCCTTAGAGCATGCGGGTGTGAACTTGCTCAATACAGGGATTGGCTGGCATGAAGCGCGCATTCCAACCATCGTGACTTCTGTGCCACGCGCAGCTTTTGTTGATTACACCGCAGAAGTGAAAAAACACGTTGAGATTCCTGTAATTGCATCCAACCGTATTAATATGCCTGATACTGCAGAAGAAATATTGGCAGCGGGTAAAGCTGATATGATTCAAATGGCACGACCATTGTTGGCAGATGCGTTTTGGGTCAATAAAACTGCGACCAATCGTGTCAATGAAATTAACACCTGTATTGCCTGTAACCAAGCGTGTTTAGATCATACCTTTAAAAATCAGCGTGCGACTTGTTTGGTCAATCCGCGTGCAGCCTATGAAACTGAATTGGTCTATGAAAAAACCAAGCAACCGAAGCGTATTGCAGTTGTCGGTGGTGGTGTTGCGGGAATGTCTGCTGCTACAGTTGCTGCTAGTCGTGGGCACCATGTGACTTTATTTGAAGCCAGCAACGAAGTGGGCGGTCAATTCAACTTGGCAAAAGTCGTGCCGGGCAAAGAAGAATTTCACGAAACCATTCGCTACTTTAAAGTGCAAATTGAAAAAACTGGGGTCGATTTGCGTTTAAATACCAAAGTCAACCGCGAGCAACTCGAACGTGAAGGTTTTGATGAAGTGGTCATTGCAACAGGTGTAGTACCACGTGCTTTAAAAATTGAAGGCAGCGATGCACCGCAAGTATTGTCTTATGCAGAAGTATTACGTGGTGCACCTGTTGGACAAAAAGTCGCTGTGATTGGTGCAGGCGGTATCGGTTTTGATGTGTCGGAGTTTTTACTGAAACCTGAACATCAGCCACAACCGCAGCCTTTGGCAGATTGGCAGCGTGAGTGGGGAGTCGATCCGAATCCTAACTATGTGACTGAAGGTGGTATGCTTGCTCCAGAAGTTCATCCCCCAGTCCGTGAAATTTATTTATTGCAACGTAAGACGACAGCTTTAGGTGCAGGTTTGGGTAAAACTTCAGGATGGGTACATCGTGCACAGTTGAAAAAACATGCGGTGCGTATGCTACGTGGTGTGCAATATAAAGCCATCAGCAATGAAGGCTTGTGGATTGAAATGGCAGGTCAAGACCAATTGTTACGTGTAGATAGCATTGTAGTCTGTGCAGGGCAGGAGTCGGTTAAAGATTTAATGCCTGCGGCAGATGAAAATACTTTGGCTAACTATCATATTATTGGTGGTGCAAAGCTTGCTGCAGAGTTAGATGCAAAACGTGCGATTCGTGAAGGGGCTGAATTGGCTGCTAAACTTTAAAAAGTGAGGTGGCTATGCTGTTGTTTTGATGAACTTTAGCGCTGATTTGGTGAAACAATATTCACTTGAGTGCTTGAGTGGTATTTTTTACTTGTCATCAAATCAAAAGCTTCGTATCATGGCCCACATGGAAGCGTGGCAGAGCGGTTTAATGCACCGGTCTTGAAAACCGACGAGGGCGCGAGTCCTCCGTGAGTTCGAATCTCACCGCTTCCGCCAAATATTTAAATAAGCCCTTGTTTTTACAAGGGCTTATTTTTTGTCTTTGATTTTACCCCACAACCTACCCCTCATCAAATTTCGGATTGGATTGGCTTTTTTTAGCTGTATTTAGAAGATTAAGGAATGTAGTTTAAAAAACTGTATTTAAATCTAACTATATTCTTATTCAAACATTTCATAATTCTAAATATTTTCACTATTCATTCACTTAGCTTGCTTGACGCTATATAACGTGCAGATTATCCTTAGCCTGCTGACCTACATCGTCAGCGGGTTTTAGCAGACCCATTAACAAAGACAATATGTGAAATCTCATTTTGCATGTTGTGGACCCGTTCGTCCCCCTTTCTTTGCGGTAGGGCGGAGGGGGGACGCGCTTGCGCGTGCTGGTTTCTTTGTTACCAGTCTGCTAACCCTCCTTCGTTCTGCCACCATCATATTAGCAGTGATTTGGCTGGATTCTTTTAAAACAAAGGAGTACGCCATGCGCTTACATCAATACCGTCTTTTATATTTCTCTTTTTCAGTATTTGTGCCGTTGGGTTATTAGACCTGATGCTGTGCAGTCAATGCATAACTGTGTCTATCGCTTTTAAGAATAAAACTTTTTCAAATACATATTACCGATATGAAGATGAATCTCTAATGCTGTTTTGAGCTAAGTAGATCTGTACGCTTTATCGTCTATAAAAAATTCAAAAACTTAGAAATTCATTCCAACAAATATTGCATAGGGGACGCTGGATCTGTTGAAGACCAGTGATGCCTGTAAAAAGAGAAAATGACTATGTTAAAAACTTTCCTAAAAACTGCCCTGATTACATCACTGCTGGCAGGCGCGTCATGGGCGCAGGCTGGCTGGTTTGCGCAAGCCAGTGAAGCCTATTTTGTTCAAGCCCGAAATTTGGGTGGCGGGGTGTATCAGTGCATGTATAAAACCAATCCGGGCAATCGTGGCTGGCGGAATTTCACGGTGAACTTTCAGGGTGGTTGTCCGCGCTTCGTTCACTTTAATGCTCAGAATGGTCAAGTCTCTGTACCGAACTAAAAGGCGGGAGATTTGAGATGAACCAAAAAACTATATTAGGCCTAGCTGCTATTCTTGCCTTGACCATTGTTATCGTGTCTGGATTCTATTTTTTCAGTACCAAGTCCAGCGTTCAGAAGCCTGTGCAAACAACTGCAGCCGCGAGTGATATGCCAGTTTCAGAAGCTGCTGCTTCAGAAGGCATTCCTGCTGCGGAAGTTGATGGCATTGATGTGGAGGAATTGACTGCTGGAATCAAGCAACCAAGCTCTTCACTGCATGAACCTGAACTGCTGAACTTTGAGCTGGATCAAAGCCTGAAAGCAGCAGATACCGTGTTATCCATGCTTCCTTATGCAGACCTGCCTGAATTTGAACAGAAAAATGTAGATAAGTACCAGCAGCTAGTCTTTGCCAAAGTTGCGAAAGATACCGGTAAACCCGTGAGCGGTTTTAGCTTGCAGGAACATGGTGCATTAGAGTCGGAACAGGCGGGCAACCGTTACTACGTCTATAAATTTGATAATGGAACAGACTGTGAAATCCATCTGGTTAGTATTGATTTAGAGACAGGTGATTACGGCGTGAGCTACAACTACTGCTGAGGATAAATTTTATGAAGCACTATTTAAAACCCATCCTGCTGGCAGTAACGGCTGCTGCAGGCATGATACTGTCAGGGTGCAGTTCTAGCCTTGATCCTAATACTTTTACTGTTGAAATGAATGTAGTAGATACCAGCAACTGGTATGCGCAAAACCAAGCGGCAAATGTCATCAGCATTCGTTCTAACAGTCCAGATCCGATTAATGTCACCAATGTGCTGATTAACAACGGTGAATGCAGTTATGAAGGGTATCGCAGATCATTGGAATACCCGCAGCATTTTAAAATGGGGCTACGTTTAAGGCTGAAATTAACTGGCTGCGGTTATGATAATGTCGTGCGTGTCGATGTTGAAACAGAAAAAGGCACGGCAAGCTATAGCTTTCAATAGCGGCCTTTAATTCTAAACGACGAACCACAATCGAAATCAAACCGTGTCCTCAATGGGCACGGTTTTTTTATGCCCTCAATTTAGCTCTTCGTACTGAATTCATTTCACAAGGAATATCAATGTCCTTTATTCAATGTCCCTACTGTCAGTCTAGCCATGTCAGACAGACAGATTCAGGCAACGCCAACTTTAACTATTTTGAACAACTGCAACGTTGTATTTCCCCCACACAGATGGCGATGTTTGGTATGCAGGTCGCAAAAAAAGCAGGCGTTTCACCTTTTATTGGCGCCACGGTCGGGGTGGTCATTGGTGGCGTCCTAGTCGTCGTCAGCCAATACTGCTTTGAGAAGTACTACAGCAATGCCGAGCAGTATGTCTGCTTGGATTGCCAACAAGCGTTTGCATGGGTGCCGTAATCGTATCTCTGACTTTACACGGTTACATCTTTGAATAGATGGATTGTTTAAACCCTTACAGCACATTTCTGCATCTTTACATCTTTCACTTTTATTTGAGGAATAATCAAAATGGCACATCAACTTGAACAAATGGCGTATGTCGGACAAACCCCATGGCATGGTCTGGGCAATCAACTTAGCCAAAACCAACCGATTGAAGTCTGGGCCAAGCAAGCAGGTATGGACTGGCGCATTGAATCATCCAATGTCAGCTACATGGCTCAAAACTCACGTGGACAAAGCATCATCATGCCGTATGAAGAACAACGGGTACTGTACCGTTCAGATAACCATGCTCCTTTATCGGTGGTGAGTCAGCGTTATCAAGAAGTCCAACCGATGGAGATTCTGGAATTCTACCGTGATCTGACTGAGCAATCAGGCTTTGAACTGGAAACCGCAGGTGTCTTAAAGGGTGGGAAAAAGTTCTGGGCCTTGGCACGTACAGGACAAACTGCAGAATTGAAAGGTGGAGATGTTAGCAATGGCTATATTCTGCTGGCAACCGCATGTGACGGCACGTTGGCGACCACAGCACAATTCACCAATATCCGTGTGGTGTGTAACAACACTTTAGCGATTGCCTTGCGTGGACAGAGTTCTAATGCAGGCGTGGTCAAAGTACCACACAGTACCAAGTTTGATGCTGATAAAGTCAAAGATCAACTTGGTATTTCAGTGAAAACATGGTACGACCACATGTATGAAATGAAACAACTCACCCAGCGTAAAGTCACGCAGAAAGAAGCAGCGGCTTATTTTGATGCGGTATTTAACAACAATAGCCTAAGTGCGATGGAGCAGGAGGATAATATTATTCAGTACTACCGCAATGTTGCATCTCAAGCCAATCCACAGCCCAATAAAACTGAACCGAATGGACGTGCCATGACCAAAGTCATGAATATGTTTAATGGGCAGGGACGTGGAGCAGACTTATCTTCAGCCAAAGACACCGCTTATGGACTACTTTGTGCAATCACAGAATTTGTCGACCATGAACGTCGTGCGATGAGTACCGATCACCGCCTTGACTCTGCATGGTTTGGTGCAGGGGCAGCATTGAAACAACGTGGATTGGAGCAAGCTTTACGCTTAGTGGCTTAAGCTGAATTTAATCTTGAAACTTTACCATCAGGGCATGTGATCAGTACGATCAAGTGTCTTCCTAATTAGCGATCCCTCTTTGCCACATCTTCGGATGTGGCTTTTTTTATGCCGTTTTAAAATCAATGATAGAAGGATAAACCCATGAATCAGATTATAAACCCAACAGTAACGTCTCAATCTCAGTATTTACCAACTGTAGCCAATGAAAAGCTTAAACAAAGTCAATCAGGTTCAAAACGTAGCTTAAATGCCAGACGTCTGATCAACACCAAACAATTGGACTATCAGGCATGGCTTGAAGTGCGTAAGCAGGGAATAGGCAGCAGTGATGCCGCAGCCGCCTGTGGCATAAATCCTTATATGTCGATGCTAGAACTGTGGATGATTAAAACAGGACGTGTACAGCAAAACATTGATAATGAAAGCTCAGGGCATGCACCTTTATATTGGGGCAAGCAGTTAGAACCGCTAGTGGCTGAATACTACAGCATGCACACCAATAATAAAGTCCGTCGGGTCAATGCGGTGTTACAGCACCCTGATCCTGATAAAGCCTTTATGTTGGCAAACTTGGATTATGCCGTGGTGGGCAATGAAGACGTGCAAATCCTAGAATGCAAAACCGCAGGTGAATATGGAGCCAAGCTGTGGAAGGTGGGTGTACCTCTGTATGTGCTGTGTCAGGTACAACACCAACTGGCGGTGACAGGTAAACAAGCGGCACATATTTGTGTGTTGCTGTGTGGGCAGGAAACCAAAATCTACAAAGTCAGTCGTAATGAAGCTTTGATTGAACAGATCATTCAGGCAGAACGGTTGTTTTGGGAATGTGTTGAAAATGACGTTCCGCCTGCAGTGGATGCCAGTGAATCGGCAGCCAAAGCTTTACAACAGCTCTATCCTGAACATACCCCACTGAGTTGTATTGATCTAACGGAGGTGAAGCTTGCCAATGAACTGTTTGATCAGCTGATACAGGAGAAACAGCAGCTTGAACAGCACCAAAGCCAGTTTGATCTACTCAAACACCGAGTTCAGGCACTGATGCAGGAACATGAACGTGCTGTATTTCAGCAAGGTTCGGTGACATGGAAGAAGAGCAAGGACAGTATCAGTCTGGATACCAAGTCCTTACTTCAGCACCAACCTGAACTCATCCAACAATACCCATTGCAGAAAGCAGGCAGCCGTCGTTTCAACATTTATCACGATTAGCTCAAAGTTTAGAGTTAATCACTCAGCAAGAAGCAATCTGAAATCCCGTGCAGCCCTGCATGGGATTTTTTTATGCCGATTTTAATTTAAGCAAACAGTGCAACACATCTAAACATATCAACGACAGAGGAATTGCAACATGATTAAAGGTCTAGCCATTACACCGCCAATTCTTGGGCGGATCAGTATCGGCAAGGTTGTCGAAAAGAATGGGAAACGCATCCCTGAAAAGGATGACCAATTCACCATTACCAGCCAAATCCAAAGCAAAGAGAGTGGTTGGATAAAACATCCACTGGATGATCAGCTTCGAGCGAATATTCTCAATCAAAAGTTACGCTCAATCCCGGTCAGAATGATCTTCAATGATCCTGACTTAAACCTACGTGCAGAATACAGCCTATTTGACCGTCAGACTGGACGGCCAGTCTGTGTCGGTAACGGTGAAACATGCCAGCGTTTAACCAATCAAGGTGTAGAGCAACATCCCTGTCCATCCCCTGATTTATGCCCATTGGCTCAAGGAGGGAACTGCAAGCCCTACGGTCGCCTGCATGTGAATTTGGATGATTCTGATGAATTTGGCACCTTTATCTTTAGAACCGCAGGCTTTAACAGTATTCGGACTTTGGCTGCGCGACTGAGTTATTACCATGCAGCGTCTAATGGTTTGTTGTCATGTCTACCCTTGCAGTTGATATTGCGTGGTAAGAGTACGACACAGAGCTATCGTCAGCCAGTCTATTACGTGGATCTGACTTTAAGAGAAGGGATTAGCTTGAATGAGGCGATTATTCAGGCGAAGCAAATTGATGAACAGAGCAAGCAAGCGGGGTTTGATCAGGAAGCTTTAGACTTTACCGCAAGGAAGGGTTTTGCCAATGCACGGTTTGAAACGGATATAGAGGAAGGGTTAGATGTGCTGGAGGAATACTACCCTGAACAAGAACAAAACCGTACGGTGGAGCAACAAGCTTCGCCTGAAGGGTTTGTGCAGGATATTCAGCAAGGGTTGCAGCGATCAGTCAGACCCGTCAATTAATCGATTGGTTGGAAAAGAGCAACTTTCTAGGTTGCTCTTTTTTTTACGACATTATAAGACGTAGCAGTTGTTAAAGGACTATATTCGCTATGGTTATCTCGTTAAAATGACAAGCCTGAATTAATTCCTAATTTTTTTGTTAAGTGCATGACTTTTAATAAGTCATAGATATGCTAACTTAGCAACATTGTTTAACATTAAGTATAAAACCAAAGCGGTTGATCTTGGATTGAGGAAATAAAATGCATTCATTGGAACAAAAATTTCTAAATGACTTAGATGACAAGCTTTGGAAAGCCGCCGATAAATTACGCAGCAGTCTGGATGCTGCTAACTACAAGCATATTGTTTTAGGGCTGATTTTCTTAAAGTACGTTTCAGATGCTTTTGATGAACGGCAATCTGAGCTCAAGACTTTATTCGCTCATCAAGATGACAACAATATCTACTACATGGCACGTGATCACTATGATAGCGATGAAGAATACCAACAGGCTATTGCTGATGAACTAGAAATACTGGATTACTACCAAGAAAAAAACGTATTTTGGGTGCCCAAAGCAGCACGTTGGTTAAGTATCCGCAATGCAGCAGCTTTACCAATTGGCTCAATCATTTGGCAGGATGAGCAAGGACAGGACGTGAAGTTACGCTCTGTATCTTGGTTGATTGATAATGCTTTTGATGAAATTGAAAAAGCCAATCCAAAACTAAAAGGTATTCTGAATCGTATTGGACAGTATCAGCTGGACAATGACAAGCTACTTGATCTGATCAATACTTTTTCTGACACCAGTTTTACTAATCCAGAATATAACGGTGAGCAACTCAGTCTGCACAGCAAAGATATCCTTGGGCACGTCTACGAATACTTTTTGGGACAGTTTGCCTTGGCTGAAGGGAAGCAAGGTGGGCAGTACTACACGCCTAAAAGTATCGTCACCTTAATTGTTGAAATGTTGCAGCCTTATAAAGGTCGTGTGTATGACCCTGCAATGGGTTCAGGTGGATTCTTTGTGTCCAGTGAAAAATTTATTGAACAACATGCACAGGAAAAGCGTTACAAAGCATCAGAGCAGAAAAAGCATATTTCTATTTATGGTCAGGAGAGCAACCCGACCACATGGAAACTGGCCGCCATGAACATGGCGATTCGTGGGATTGATTTTAATTTTGGTAAAAAGAATGCAGACAGCTTTTTAGAGGATCAGCATCCAGACTTACGTGCTGACTTTGTGATGGCCAACCCACCTTTTAATATCAAGGATTGGTGGCATGCTTCTCTAGAAAGTGATGTGCGTTGGAAGTATGGCACGCCACCGCAAGGTAATGCCAACTTTGCCTGGATGCAGCACATGCTGCACCATCTGTCACCTACAGGCAGTATGGCATTGTTACTTGCCAATGGTTCAATGAGTTCCAATACCAATAATGAAGGCGAGATTCGTAAGAACCTGATCGAAGCCGATCTGGTGGAATGTATTGTTGCATTACCAGGACAACTGTTCACCAACACGCAAATTCCAGCCTGTATCTGGTTTCTAACCAAGGACAAAAAGAATGGCTTGTCTTTAGATAAAAAGAAAGCCAACCGTGAAGGCAAGACTCTGTTCATCGATGCCCGTAATTTGGGCTACATGAAAGATCGCGTACTGCGTGACTTTACCGATGCAGATATTGCCAAAATCACCAATGCTTTACATGCTTGGCAACAAGGCGAAAATTTTGAAGGCGAAGCCTATCAAGATGAGAAAGGTTTTTGCTTCTCTGCTGAGTTAAAAGATATACAAAAGCACGACTATGTATTGACTCCAGGACGTTATGTGGGTGCAGTCGAGCAGGAAGATGATGGCGAGCCATTCGCTGAGAAAATGCTGCGTTTGACCGCTCAGCTCAAAGAACAATTTGCTGAAAGTGCGGTCTTGGAAAGTGAGATTAAAAAGAATCTAAAAGGCTTGGGTTATGAGTTCTGATCATCCTTTATTGCAAGAAATTCAGAAGGGTGAAAGTCAAACCCTTGAATTTAAAGAGCAGTTACCGAAAGGGCAACAGGTCGCAAAGACCCTGATTGCTTTTGCCAATACCAGTGGTGGTAAATTGGTAGTGGGTGTAAGTGATGATCGCCAACTCGTAGGTATTCAAGATGATATTTTTGAGCTGCAAGATCAGATCACTTCAATGATCAATGAGCTGTGTGCGCCCAATATTCTACCGTATATTTATATCGAGAATATCCAAGGCATAGAGTTGCTAGTGATTGAAGTCAGTCGTGGTTCGTTATTGCCTTATTATCTCAAGCCGCAAGGTAAGGCACAGGGAACCTATATCCGTTTGGGTGCAAGTAATCGTTTGGCATCGCCTGAGTATATCCAGCAACTTGAATTGCAACGTCTGAACCAGACTTTTGATGAACAGCCGAATCCACAATACAGTTTAGATGACATCGATTTACAGCCTTTACAGCAAGCCTTTGCTGATCTGGGTAAAGAGCTGTCTTTGCAGAAAATGCGTAATCTTAAATTGATCATTCAGCAGAATGGACAGGATTACCCAAGTCATGGGTTACTCATTTTGTTGGGGCTTTATGAGCAGGTTGAGATGAAATGCAGCCGCTTTAAAGGCACGACCATGACGGTGTTTTTGGATAAAAAAGAATACCGTGGAGACTTATTTAGCCAGTTGAAGCAAACAGAGCAATTCATCAAGAATCATCTGCATCTACGAGCAGAAATTTTAGGGTTACAACGTACAGAAAGCTATGAGATCCCTATTCCTGCTATTCGTGAAGCCTTGGTGAATGCAGTGCTGCACCGTGATTATAGCAATGCAGGGCGTGATATTAAGGTTGGCATTTATGATGACATCCTGAATATTGTATCACCGGGTGGTTTGCCCAATGGACTGACTGAAGAAGATTTGGCACAAGGTCGTTCCGAGATTCGTAACCGTGTCTTGGCTCGTGTGTTTAAAGAATTGGGTTATATCGAGCAGTGGGGCAGTGGGATTGCTCGTATTAAAGATCTATGTTTGCAGGCAGGTAATGCCGAACCTCAATTGAAAGCACAAGGTGATTTTGTTGATTGGGAGTTTTACCGTCCTTCGATTGAGCAACTAGGTGGCTCAATAGGTGGCTCAATAGGTAGCTCAATCCAAGAGAGTATGCTGACAGATCGGCAAAAAGAGATTTTAGATTTAATTCAGCACAATCCGAAAGTTTCCTATCGTGCTATGGCGGAGCAGCTCGGTATTAATGAGTCCGCGGTGAAAAAGCATTTGAATAACTTAAAAGATGCAGATTGGCTTGAGCGTGTGGGTGGGACTCGTGGCTATTGGGCGATTATGAGAGATTTAGAAGGGTAGTTTTGTGTTTAAGAATATATTTTTGCTAGAAGATTATTTGGAATTTATTACTTACGGTTTTACTAATCCTATGCCTGATTCAGATACAGGACCATGGAAAGTAACCGCAAAAGATATTGTTAATGGTAAAATTAATTTCACAACAGCCAGAAAAACAACACAAGTAGCTTATGAACAAAAGTTGACTAATAAAAGTCGTCCTAAAGTAGATGATATATTATTAACAAAAGATGGATCATTAGGGCGATTAGCTATAGTAAAAAATGAAAATCTATGTTAGGACTTACGCACTATTATTTATAGATTCTCTGTGGTAGCAGATGATTTTTATCGAGAATAAAGTCATCAATGAAGTTTTTGATAACTGGTCTAAATAATTTCTTCTGCCAACGATATACATTT